>DNWZ01000540.1:0-226 GCA_003506095.1 Planctomycetaceae bacterium
AAAACCCCGACGAGCGGTTGGCCCAGTAGCAGGCCGGGATGAGAAGCATGCACACTAACAAGCACTAGCAAGCAAGAAAAGTACGGGAGGCGGGTTAAGCATCACTGGGAGTGCCACGGAAAATCGCGACCAGTATCAACGCATTGTGTTGTGAGCGATTGGCCTAACGCAGCAGTCGTATACGGTAGTGCTTCGTCGGAAGATCTGCGCCGGGCGCGGTTAACGA
>DNWZ01000540.1:373-5975 GCA_003506095.1 Planctomycetaceae bacterium
TCTGCCATTCCGCCACTCCGGCCTCTGTTGCTCATCCCCGCAGATCGATGGGATGGCCGTATTTGTTCGACTGCGAGCTCATAGCAGTCTCGTGCTGGAAGTTTGCCAGCGAAGGGCAAATATCGTTCAGAGACGGTTTCTTGTCCAGACCCTCGAATGAAGATCCCGGTTCGTCCTTCTGCAAATCTAAAATCCGCCGGTGGTGTACCAGAATGCGGCGAGCATGGCGATCCAGATGATGTCGAGGAAGTGCCAGTACTGGGCAGAGAAATCGACGGCGAAGTGGCGTTCGTGGTCGTATTTGCCCATCGCCGATCGGACGGCGACAATTCCCAGCGCGATCACTCCGCCGGCAACGTGCAGGGCGTGCAAGAAGGCGAGCACGACGACCATGCCGACCAAGCCGCGGCCGTTGCCGGCTTGTAACGTGGTTTCCTGTAACATTTGTGACATCGCGACAACTTGGATACCCAGAAAAACGATCGCTGCCAGCGTGCTGGCTGACAACAATGCTGTGGTTTGCACAAAGCGGTCGCGGCGAATTGACCGAGTCGCCCAGTGGACCAATCCGCTGATCAAAACCAAACAGACGGTGCTTGTCAGGAATGACCAGGGAAGTGTCGCGCTGCTGTAGGGGTCGTCCCGACGTGAAATCGCGTACAGTGCGTAGAGCAAGAGGCTGGAGAGGAAAAAGGTCAGCAGCATGCCCAGAAACAGCCAACCGCCTTGCTTGGCCCGGAAATCGCTTGGTAAAACGCCTGCCGCGCTAAAAAGAATCATCGGAATCGTTCGTGTTTTGCTGGTGTACTGATCGACAGGGTGTTGCCTTGGCGCGATTTTCCGGTCAGGCTCCGGACGAAACTGGTTTACTTAACGTAGTTAACCGCCAGACGATCCGTTTCGTCAACTGCGTTCGATTGTGCATCGCTGGCCAGCGACGATCTCAATAGACTTTCCCGACCATGCTTGAGATTCGACCGTTTTCCAATTCAGACCTACCGCGACTGGCGGTGTTGTGGGTGATCCACCACTCGGTTCACCGCGCTGCACCTGCCGTCACACCGGCGATTTGGGAACAGGCGATCGCTTCACGGCATTTTTTCAATCCGCATCGGTTGTTGGTCGCCACACAAAACTCGGTCCCAGTGGCGTGGTGCCAGTGGTTTGCCGGGGCGAACCGCGTCGCCTATTTAGCGGCGATCTGTTTCGATACTTCCCACGAAGCGGAAATTGCCGCCAAAGTGCTGGTGGCGGAATGCCAAACGCAGGTTGCCGCTGCGGGGATGACGACGCTGGTGGTTGGCGTCAACAAGGAATCTCGCTGGGGATATCAGGGGCTGGAGCCGATCGGCCAGGGGATCGGCGTCGATGTTGCCGATGACCGTTTGAATCAGTTGTTGGAAGAGGCGGGTTTTGAGGAACAACAGCGGATCGACCGCTGGGAAGTGACGACGACCGATTATCGTCCGGCGATCAGCCGCGAGGCGTTGGTCTATCGCCGCGGTACGCGGATCGAACCGGTCAGCATTCCCGCTTCGACACCGGCCGAATCGGCGGCGATGTTTCATTTCGACATTCGGCGGTACCGGTTGCTGCCGACGTTGAGCAACGAACCGCTGGCCACGGCCGATCTCTGGCTGAGCGATCCTGACATTCACGTCATGTCGACGCACCAGTCGATTCTCGGGGCTTCGGGCAGTGAGGCGGCGGATGTGCAAGCGCGTGAGCCAGCGATTCGTTATCTGATCTCGAGCTTGATTCCGATTTTGGCCGGCAAGCACATTCACACGTTGCATCGCAGTGTGGCAACAGACGATCACGACGAAGCGACACGTCTAGCGGCACTTAAGTTCCGTCGCACCGGTGCCGGGCGTCTGCTGAAGAAGAAGTTGTAGGCAGAAAGTGCGACCGGACTCAATAATCTTCGTGATACGACGAAACAGTTTTGGAGACGGGCGGGATGAGCTCAGGCAATTTTTCGGGTGAGCAGTTTGCTGGGTTTGCAAACCCGGGCGGCGTGACAATCAAGTCAGCGGTGCGAACGGGTCAATTCATTACGCTCGCTCTGGCCAAGGGCGTCATCTTCTTTGCAGCGATCGTCCTCTTTCTGTCGTGGGGCGAGGTCGCTGGGCCAGTTGTGCCTCGCGCTGGCGATGCGGCGATGGCGCCCGGCGATGTGATTGGCGACGGCATCAATGACGGCATCGATCGCGAAGGACCGGACGCGGCTAAGCGGCAATCGACGTCGGAAAACTGGTTGCCGTGGATCGGCATCGCGGTTTTTGTGGTCGCGGCGACTGCCGGTGTGGTTGCACCGGCGGTGATGCGATCGTGGGCGATTCACAACTTCCAGCAAACGTGCCAGCAGTTGCCGATGTCGATCGACCCAGCAATGCCGCTGAGCCACGACGCGGGGCAATTAGTCACGCGGCTGATGGCGTCGACCTTGATCAGCCAAGCGATTTTTGAAGGGGCGGGATTTCTGAATTTGGTGCTGCTGTTGGTGACCGGCCAAATTTTCTTGGTCGTTCCGGCGCTTCTGGCGGTCTTTGCGATTGTTGTTCAGTGCCCCAGGACGTCGACGATGTTGGACCGTCTAGAACCGCTCGCCCGAGCTTAGGACAGGCCAGCGCGAAGGCGTCCCGTTTCGGCTACTGTTGTTCGACGGCTCGAAGGCGTACATTATAGGCTCACGAGTCGGGTCGATCCGGTTTCTCGCGTGTGCGAGAAGCGGCGTGGCGCGTCGGGTTGTTTTGTTGTCCGAAGATCAACCAAACTCGTCCCGCCAAACGCTTTCCTGCACCCTGCCCAACGCTTACGGTCTTCTCAGTCATCAGCATGAGTGAATCTGCCCCACCGCCAGCGCCCGTGAACGCCAAAAAGGTTTTGATCGTCGACGATGATTACGAAATCATCGACTCGATCCGATACGCCCTTGAAGGCGAAGGCTACACCGTCGTGATCGCTCGCGACGGCAATCAAGGGCTGGCGCTGGCCGAACGTGAAAACCCCGACTTGATGATCTTGGACATGATGATGCCCAAGCGGAGCGGTTTTTTGGTGTTGGAAAAGCTTCGCCGTGTGCGCGAGACGCCGCTGCCGGTGATCATGATTACCGGCAACGAAGGGAGTCGCCACAAGGCGTATGCGGAATTGTTGGGGGTAAGCGATTACATTCGTAAACCGTTCGCAATGGACCGGTTATTGCAGGCGGTTGAGAATCTGTTGAACAAGTAGTGGTTGCAAGCCAGCCACAGATTGAACATGTCCCAGATTACGCCAGCCCAATCGGATTAGTCATGACCAGCGGCGAAATGACAGGTGTCACGACCCAGCGAGACCCTTTGGCATTCCGCTATTTGCTCGCTACGTCCGCTGTTTTGGGAATGTTGGGCGTGTTGATCGGTGCCTTTGGTGCTCATGGACTCGAAAACTTCCTCGTCCAAACGCACTCTCTGGACGGTGAAACGGTCGCGAAACGGATCGACCAATTCGACGTCGGCGCGAGGTACCACCTGGTGCATGCGGTCGCATTGTTGGCGATTTGCTCGATCCGTGGCATTTCGCCGACGGTAATTCGTGCGATTGCCGTATTTATGATTTTGGGGATCGTCCTTTTCAGCGGCAGCCTCTATCTTCTTGTCGCCACCAATACGACTTGGTTGGGTGCGATCACGCCGATCGGCGGTGTCAGCTGGATCATCGGCTGGACGATGATCGCGGTGGCAGCGATACGTGCGCCCAAGGTTGAGGTTTGACGAGCCAACAGATGACGACAACGCCACCGCTGCCCGCCTATCCGACAACGTGGAAACGCCGGCATTTGCTCGAACTGGAAAGCCTGTCGGCTGACGAGATCACGACGTTATTGGATGTCGCCCAGCAATTAAAAGATGCGACCGATGGCTGTCGTCGCAAGATATCGCTATTGGGCGGACGAACGCTGGCCAATTTGTTCTTTGAAAACAGCACGCGGACTCGCAACAGTTTTTCGTTGGCCGCGAAACGTTTGGGGGCCGATACGGTCGAGTTTTCTAGCGCCGGCAGCAGCGTTTCCAAAGGCGAAACCTTTATCGATACGGCCAAGACGATCCAAGCCATGGGTGTCGACTGGGTTGTGACGCGACATCAAACGCCCGGGACGCCACACCTGCTGGCTCGCGAATTGGAATGCTGTGTGCTCAATGCCGGCGACGGCGCGCACGAACATCCCACGCAAGGGTTGTTGGACATGTTGACGATTCGCCAGCATCGCCCTTCGCTGGCGGGTTTGACCGTGGCGCTGGTCGGCGATATCGCTCACAGTCGTACCGCTCGCAGCAACATGTGGGGGCTGAGAAAGCTGGGCGCCCACGTGATCGTCTGCGGTCCGGCGACGCTGGTCAGCCCGAGATGGACCGAGCTCGGTTTCGAAGTCGCGCACAGCCTGGACGACATTCTGGACCGCTGTGACGTACTGAACCTGTTGCGGATCCAGTTCGAACGGTTCCAATCGCGACCGTTCCCCAGCGTTCACGAATACGCGAACCGCTATGCGATGAATGGCCAACGGATGCGGCGTTGCAAGTCAGACATTTTGATCATGGCACCAGGGCCGATTAATCGCGGCGTCGAAATCACGCCCGAAGTCGCCGACGGACCACATTCGGTGATCTTGGAACAGGTCACCAACGGGATCGCGGTGCGAATGGCGGCACTGTGGTTGTTGGTCGGTGCGACGGAAGAATCTTCAACAGCGGCGATTACTGGAGGAGTTTCCCAGCATGGCTGAGCCGACACCAATCTTGATCGAGAATGGCCGATTGGTTGATCCGGCGCAAGGGATCGACCAAATGTCGCGACTGCTGCTGCGGCGTGGTCGCGTCGAAGCGATCGATCCACTGGATGACGAATTGCCCGGATACTTTCATCGCATTGATGCCCAAGGGTGCATCGTCGTGCCGGGGCTGGTTGATCTGGGGGCGGAGTTTCGCGAACCCGGACACGAGGAAGACGAAACGATCCGTTCAGGCGGTTCGGCAGCGGTTGCCGGTGGCTACACGACCGTGCTCTGCTTGGCCAACAGTGACCCACCGATTGATACGCCTGCGGGCGTTGAACTCGTTCGTCGAATTGCCGCAGAAGCCGCTGGTCCGCGAGTCCGCGTGATCGCTTGCTTGAGCGAAGGGCGACGGGGCGAACAGATGGCGGAGCTCGGTTTGCTGGTCAAAGCCGGCGCGGTAGCGTTCAGCGATTCGCCACGACCGACCGGCAACAGCGCGCTGCTGAAAAGCGCGCTCGATTACTGCCGCATGTTCGACATTCCGATTTTTGATCGTCCGGTCGATCCCGATCTGGTCGACCGCGGCGTGATGCACGAGGGCTGTGTGTCGTTGGTGCTGGGACTGTCGGGGTTGCCGACCGAGGCCGAAGACTTGGCCGTTGCTCGCGACGTCCGTTTGGCCGAAGCGACCGGTGGCCGATTGCATGTGGGGCCGGTCAGCACGATGGGCAGTGTCGACTTGATTCGCCGAGTGAAGTTGCGTGGCATCGATGTCACGGCGTCAGTCTGTCCGCACAACTTGTGGCACAGCGATGCGAGTCTGGAAAGCTTTGATTCGCG
>DNWZ01000281.1 GCA_003506095.1 Planctomycetaceae bacterium
CCAATTGGCGAATGACCTTTTCCATGTCTTCGCCTTCGGCCAAACCCAAAAGCACGGCTGCACGAGTTAGCTTTCCGATGCCTTCGGTCGTTTGCTCGAATGCGGTGTATAGCGACTGTCGGCCTCGAACGATGTTCTGGGCTGCCTGGGTTGCTGCGCGGTTCTCCCGCTCGTATGCGTCAATCGCTTCATCAGCGACCTCGCCAGCCAATTGTCGTTCGTACTTTCGGCTATTGGCAATTAAAGTCGTCCGGCGACGGATTGCCGCGTCGCGTTCTGCATCAGCTTTTTTGGCGTCCGCTTCGGCCTTGCGCGCTTCGGATTCTTCAAGCTTGCGACTGTTGGAAATAATCATCCGTCGCTTGCGATTTGCTGCGTCCAGTTCCTCTTGGACTCGCTTCGAATCTTTGATCTGTTGTTCGGCAAGCTTGCGTTCATCTGCAGCTTGTTTTTCTTGCCCGGATTTGATCGTATCGTAGTAGGCTTTGACACGTTCGGCTGCCTCGGTGGCTTGCTGTGGCGTTGCCCCGCCACCATTGCCGCCGCGCTGGATGTCTTCAATTAGCGAGATGTCTTTGCGTAACTGTTCGATGCCCTGCTGCGATAGCTCTCGTTCTCTTTCCAATTCGCGACGTGCCATTTCGGATTCGCCGCGCATGATCGCCGCGCGTGCCCGTGCGTATAACTGCGCACCTTCATTGCGTTGTTCAAGCGTCAAAATCTCATGGCCCGCTGCCATGTCCATTTGGGTATTGAACTCGGCCGCGTCAGCAACAATCCGGCTTTGTGACGCCTTACGCGCAGAGGCCATTGCTTCCAACTGTGATGCCCCGGTTTGCGGCATGGCCTGCGATCCCATCGGACCAATACCGGAATCGCCACCACCACCTACCGCGACTTGAACCCGTCCGGTTCCTGCTTTGGCTCCCGCGACCGCTGCGTTCAAATTGGCTAGCGTGTTCGCATAGATCGCTTCCAATCGCTTTGCGTGACCGTCCGCGCTCGACACGTCCTTTTGACGGATCGCATCCAACTTCGACACCATGCCAGACTGCAAAGCAATTAATCGATCCGTCTGCTGCTGAAACGCATCGGCCGTCGCCTTTAGCTCGGCGCGCATCTTGGCTTCGCCAGAATCGTTACTGCCCGGTCCCTTTCCCATCACGCCGGACATCGAAGTTACCGCTTTAGCCACGCGGTCGGCCGTGGTCGTAAACATTTGGTCGATACGCTTCTGCGTCATTTCGACCGCTTGCGCTAACGCTTCCAACTTCGAACCGGCTTGCGGGTGCGATTCAAAACCGATTCGAAATAGTAGGTCGTCTTCAGTGTCGGACATTGCTCAAACCTCGGGCTAGCGCTAGGCGTCATGCTCAGCACCGCCCGAAACAGCAGCGGGCCGAGAAAAAGAAAACGTGGCGGGCCGACTGGTCACCCAATAAAACAGCCGGTGTTCGATCGTAGGAGTTGATCTAGCCACAATCTGACAAATACCCATCACAGGGGCAGTTCGCAATGATCCTGCAATATCGCGCTATTACCGCGAACCGCGATGCCACTCTGCTAGTCGCTGATCGAGATAGCGCAGCCGGTCCTCTTGTTCCTTGATCTCGCGTTTGCAGCCCGCAAGGAATCGTTCGATTTCGTCGCGTTTTTTTGGTGCTGATTCTTCAAACTCCAACAGGTCTTGCCGACATTTGAAAAGAGTGGCGATGCCATCAACGGCAAACCCGGCAATCTGCGTGCCGGTCCCGTCGCGCAGCGGTCTCGGGCGAACCGCAACCGCTATAGCGTCAAATCGAGATTCCAATTCCGTATAGCGTTCGCGCAACAACTCAGCTTCGCTCGGCAAATCCGGCCCGCTTCGATCGCGGTGTAGTTCCCATTCGCTAACCGACTTGTCCAGCCAAGCGGTTTGCTCGTTGCGACTAATCAACTCGCCAGCGTGCGCTTCCATCGCATCATCAACGTGCGCCTGCGATGCCGTCGCATGGCGTGCCTCAAGGATCGCTTTTTTTCTGGCTGCGAGAGCGTTTCGCGCACTCTCGATAAACTCCCTCAATAATTTTGCTTGCCCGTCTGCGCCGCCGCGTAGTCTCGATTCGAGAGCATTAAGCCGGGCGTCCAGCGTATCAATTTGGACGGTCAATTCTTCTGGGGTTTGGGTCATCTTTTTTCCTTGCGTTCGCGCGTAATCGACCGATCGATCGTCGGGTCGTGCCCGCAAAGTAGCGAGGAGTAGTCACAATCAAAGCATTCAGGCAATCAATCGTCCGCTTCTAGCTCGCAGAGACACTGCCACTGACTGTAGAACCTTTTGCTTTGGAGAATTAATTGATCGGACCAAGTTCCGTTGTTGCAGCGGATCGATCCGATACCGCCCTGGAAATTCCGACAATGCGTAAGCACTTCCTGAATACGCTTTTCAAACCATTTCGCTTCTCGGGCCGCTTGGTTCGTCTCATAAGAGCGAATTTTACTAAGCTTTTCCCGGTATCGTTTTGTCTCGGCTTGAAGCCGGTCGCACAATTTTTCTACTTCGTCGAGATTCACTTTTTCACCTGCACTTTCGCCGGGATCGCTTCGGCCAATCGCTCTTTTTCGGCGCTATCAATTCGGGCGGCAATAGTTTCAACGGTCATTGGTGGCATCCGCTTGGTAGGAATCTCCCCATCGATCAGTCTGCATCGGCAACGCTACTGCACTAACGCTCAACAGCTAGCCAATCATTCGCCCGAAGCCACCGAGCCGTGTTTTGACCAGCTTTACCCGGTCACGGGCAATCAATTTCTGCGTCCCCCAAAACGCCGCAAGCTTAGATTGTTGCTCAGCAGAAAAGCCATCGGCGGCCAACACCATTGCGCGAGTTTCGGCCAGGTCGGCGCGCTCTTGGGTTAATGCGTCAATCACTTCGGCCAAGCGGTCATCCAATTGCTGAATCTCGCAAGAAATTGAATCGAGGTCTTGGGTCATTTCAGTGCTTTCGAGAATCGGGGAATGTGTCCGGTCTATCGGGCGGCGCTGGCTCGCTGTATGTGGCCCTTCTATCTATCGCATCCGGCGGTTATGCAACAGGATTGCCGCCTTGGGCAGTTGCGTCGATTGAAGGAACCAAATCGGCGACGGGTTGCGGGTTATCACTCGATCTTGAGTTGCATCTTTATTTTTCGCTCTGCGAACGCTTCGCGAAACTCACGTTCGGCATGGTGGATACTATCCGCTGGCGAAAAAATCGAATCGTGCAAGGTCAGCACAAGTCCGGATTGGCGACTCATCAGGCCGCGTGCGACCCTATGAATCACCAGGTCAGACTCTCGCATCGACAGCAGACGGATTACGTTTTGGTGCTCCCAGCCGTCCTTGTTCGCGTCGCGAATGAACCGGTAGGTCGTCGGAAAATGCCGACAAAACGTATCTTCCACAATCGACGGATATTCCGCACCAGATAGCACCGCATCGACGTTGCCCGCCCTTCGTCGCGATGCTTTCGCACGCCGGGTATTACACGGCTTGGCTTTTGCGATAACGTCCTGAAGTACAGTTTGCTTGAGCGTTGCGCGGTCCATAGGTGGATGCCCATCGGCAGCCATCAGTTCAGCGAGCACCTCATAGAAAACGCCCTCGCTGGTAGCATCCATAAACTTGGNNTGGCCAAGTCATCAGGTATTTTCGACTCGCACGCCCAATTTACCCCCCCCGACCAGTCAAAACGGCAATCATTATGGGTCTGTTCGTTGATTGTGTTGCTTACTTGTTGACTTAGAAATGCTGGTTGAGAACATTTAAGGTCTGCGGAACGTAATTTTTGGCCCTTGTATCGCAATGCCGATCTGACCTCGCGTTTGAGCGAAGTTATGCAATTTGAAACGCGGCCCCACTGGCCTACCGACAATCTATACATTCCCTGGTCGATGTTGCGCACAAGGATGCGCTGGATGTCATAGGGGTTCGATTTTGCGGGCAGCCCGGCAATGATCTCCTCTGCCTCGTCTATGTCGATTCTCAGGCCATACTGCCGCTCAGCCAATGCGAAATGAACCGGTAGCCATCGTGCGGCCTGCCTTTCACGGGCCGCATCTATGGCGCGGCCTATCGCACGGATTAGTCGCAGATCGGTCGCGGCTGTGGTGGCGTGGTGATCGCGGGCAAACCTGCGATGTATCCGATACCCGTATGACTTCGCGCCAATCTGATAATACGGCGATCGCTCCAAAACTCTTTCGCCACGCATCGCTTCAACCAGTTCCGCACGGCTCGATTTCCGCATCACCTTGTCGAGTAGGCTGGCCTGCAACGAAACGTAGCCCTCGTTATCCGCCCGCCCTGTCGCGGTTTGCCACATAACCAGATCAACCAGATACCGGCCATCATCGATGCGGTTGTGTAGTTTCGGCGGCAGGGCCTCCCCCAATTCCATTGTCTCAGGATGAAAAAAGACAACACGGTCGTCCGTTGTATTTCGACGCGCAGTCGCTAACATGATCGCATTCCTTGCGTAGGTTTTATCGCTCTGCTGGGCAGCTCGGGCGATGGGAGAATTAAGCGGCTGTCGGCTAATGGTCGGCAGCCGTTTTTTGTTATTTTCCGGCTATTTTGTGGTTGCGTAGGTAGCATTCCGTCCGTGTTCGAAAGCCACAATTAGCATCGCGAACCGCGACCGAAAAGCGGCCGAATCCCAGTTCATCGCACTCATTTCTTTGGCCAGCCTAATCGCCTGTTGCATCGAGTCGGTTACAGCCTCGGTCCGAGGGTCATTGGCTGGCAGAAGGGGTAGTAGGTCTTCAAAGGCTAAAACCATGCGCAAGTAGTTGCCGATTTTGGCGTCGCCTTGCCGACGAAACTCGTCTGGGTCCTCCTTGCGCATGCGGGCCATGCGGTCCGCAAAAGCGTCAACCTCCGATTGCGACAAATTGGGATTTGGCATGGGCGGCAGCGCATCCAAAATCGCTTTAAGCCGCGATTGTGTCGCTTCGGCGGTGATTGCCTGACCGGTCGTCAAAAGCGCAGTTGGGTGCAAATCGGAATTGCAATTCCGATTTGGTTTTTTCACGGGCGTGGACGGCTCTGATTTTGGCCGTTTTTTTGCTGAAGCGATCCGGGCTACAGCCCGGTCGATTGTCAGGCCCTCAGCGATCGCCTCGGTGATGATGTTGGGATCGGCGCTAGCCACCGCCATGTATTTGCGGGCTTGGCGGTCGCCAACGTGGCAATTCTCGCTTAGCCAATCCAGCCAGCCACCATGTTGGATATTTCGTTTGGCCTCTAGCAATAGCTCGCCAGCCGTTCGGGCGTGATCCAAAGCGTAGGCGACATGCTCCAGGGCTTTTTGCCCGTGCTGCGCAAATTGATCGTGATGCCGATTGATTTGCTCGGCGATTTCAGCCAATGGCCGGGCAATGCCATTGTTGGCACTTGCGGTTCGTTCGGGCGATGTCATAATGAATTCGTTACCTTTTGCGGGGTGATTGTGTCGCTTTCGCTTTGCGGGCCGTGGCGACAGAAATTGAAAATCGAAAGCAGCCTAGGACGCCAATCCTGGGCTTCTTTCATTTTGGCCCAATCGGGCCGATGGAATCTAGTACCGAAACTGCACGGCTGACCACTATGCCAGCCCCACATTCTGTTGGCGTTACGCGACTCTTTGGGCGTCGATGTATCGCTGTAAATCGCCAACCGAATACCGAACCGCCTTGCGAATTTTGATTGAGGGCAATTCGCCATTTGCGGTCAACGACCATAAGGTTCGCTCGCTGATCGCGAGCATCTCGGCGGCCTCTCGGCGGTTCACCAAGAGCTTGGGATTTACCGAACCTGGTTGCGGTGTTTGGCTACGAGGCACGACTCACCTCCGGCAAGGCTGGCGCGTCGATGTCGGAAGTCGCCCGGACGAAGGCAACCACCTCATCAACGGTCGTCAATCTTCGCCCGCCAACCTTCCAGTTGCGCAGCCGGACGCCCCCGATTCCTTCCGTTGCCCACCGGGCGACGGTCGCCCGATGGTACGTTTCGCCGGTTGCGGCATGCACTGCTGCGGTCAGCGACATTAGCTTTGTCTGTGTCATTTTTTGCTACCTTGTGTCACGAAATAAAACACTGGTCGCAAATGAGCACAGAAAGATTGGATTGCAAGGCGCAAGGTTACAGCGTTTTTTCTTATAAAGAAAAATGGCCCGATTTGGCGGTTTGCCGGTTGGTGCCAGCTTCGGGTCAGATTTTCCCACGGTTCAGCTACCACGGGCGCGAGCTACTGCCCAGGGTGGTAAAAGCCTGTCGAGATGCCGTTCTTTCAAGAGCATGCAATGGCTGGGTACAAGCCCGGNNAGATTCCCACCGAAAGCTTGCCGCTGTGGGGATGGATTCCGATGCCTGTCATATCGACCACCCGCACGTAGCTTTCCAACCGGGCCAGCGCATGGCCTGAAGACTGAATATTGCATCCGGGAAGGGCGATCGCTCCCCGGTGGCCAACCCAAAAGAAAGGGTCGGTAATCAACGCAGCCAACCGGGTCGGAAGCCTGCTGTCACGCGATAGCCCTGGCGCATTGTCGCAGCCCTATCACCGGGCGTAGACCAGGTATCAGTATTTTCACGTAGTAGAAAAAAACGAAACCCCGGGAAGTAGTTGAAATCAAATTTTGCTTCAGGGCTGTTGGCGTCGCACCGAACTTTTTTTTCCCAACCGCGAGCTACGCCATCCCGTGAATAGGCTAATATCGATCCACATTCCGTACGAAACGTGCGGTACCTGCTGTTGAAGTGTACATAGGGCAATTCACACAAATGAACGAAAAGAACGCCGATAGCGTTATGCTTCCCGGTATTTACGAGCAAATTAACCTTCAATGCAATAAAGACCAGATCGCGGAATTGTTGCAACTTATCCAGGGTCGTTCTAACGACGCCAGAAAGGCCGTGCGCCGCTCTGGGGAGAAGGAAGACTTGGTAGTGGAACTCAAGCACGCTATCGAACGAAAGTTTGCAACCTTTGCTGAAGCGGTTCGGCTCTTGCAACGTTGCGAGGAGTCAGGCAACCAGACAATTTTTCTTTTCAAACCTCGAAATAGTGCGGCCGCTGGTCGGTTGCGAAATGGAACGGGAGTTGCATACCGGTTGTTTGGTGAATGCTGGGGGGACGGGTACTTCCCGAAGTTTGAGCGACCAAGAGAAGGGCTGGCGTGGGTAGATTGCAGAATCGGGCTGGAGAAAAGGCCGAATGACTGGCTGCTTAAGGCGTACGGGCACACTCAGCGCGATGAAACCCTGGAAAACAAGCTCGCAATCCCGGCCGGCAAAGGAAAATTTAAAGATGTCCGCCTTTACGAAAAGCGTGACATCAACACCGTGATGGTGATACGATGGCGCGATCCGCATTACCTGGAAGTTCGGGTCGATAAAGCACTGTCCAGGAATCTGGCCGACACGATTTCGCGATTACCTCCGATTGAAGAGATTTTACGACCAGCAATTGACATCAAACGGGAAATGGTTGCATTTTCGCTAAAAGAACGCGTTACGCAGCTTGTCCGCGACAGATCGTCGCATTCCGGCAAGGGTCCGGCAGAGTATCGCCTTAGCCGAATAACTGTTCGCGATGCCAAAAACGGAGAAATCGAATTCCGTCCTGGTGACATAGCGGATAATATTGACGATGCCCCGGCGCGAAGCAGGTCCCTCGATTCGCTGCTAAATGACGGAAGTGAAGCTGCACGTGTGCCGATAGAGTGGATAACCGACGAAGACGTCTTAAAGCCTTTCGCTCCACTCCGTGTGGACTTTGAAGGCGACCCCGTGAATGCGATTAGTGTCCGAAGTCGAATCAGCCCTGAAGCATTGGACTATGTCCTTAGTAAGTTTACAGCCAATCCGTGACCATCGTCCTGATCTCCGGGATGCCGCGAATCGTTTTGACGACTGGCTGGACTTACATGCCCAATCCGGATTTATCGACACGCGCAAGGTGGTACGTGACCTGAGCGGCGACTTGACCTCCAGCGAAATCATCGAAACTCTTAATGCGATTCGAAACTTAGAAATTGCCAAAGTCGGCTACAGGATCGTCGATAACAGCGGTACATTTGTGTCGCCTATTTTTCCCAGTGTCGACGATGTTCCGCCAGTTGCATTTGACGCGTATGGCGATGAATTTAGCGTGGAGCGGAAGCACATCGTGCAGATTTACGAGCTGTGCAAGTGACTTGCAGCGAAGAGGATTTAAGAAAGGCCAAGCGAGATTTAATTCGCAGATTGCAGCACGCTGGCGATCAACGACTTGATGTTGCTGCCAACTGGCAAAAGAAGTGGAGCAAAATCCTCCCTGAATGTGTTGATTCGCTTTTTCTTATAGAAGAAATAGCACGCATTAGCTTCCTGACTATTGAAGAACGGCCGCCGGCCACAGCCCCGAAACCCGCGTGGCACAATGCTGTATTCGGAGTTGGGATTTTTGGCTTGTTTATAGTTGGAAGCCATATGATTCGCCTGCACCAAATTTTTTTGGTTGTAGCCTTGGCTGCTGTACTTGTTGCGAATTATCTTGACTTCTGGCGCGATGCTTGGCCGCGCTTGGTGGTTTTCAGCCTCTCGACATCGATTGCGGTAAGCGGACTGTCGCCGTGGACTGTACAGCTCCAGGGCCATCTGGGTGAGTGGGGCTCCCACACCTTAAGTTTTTTTATAAACCCCGATCAATCTGAGCCTTTTTCTGCGTTTCTAATTGTCACGGGACTGGTTGGCGCGTGGTGCAGCCATAAGTTCATGCGGTAGTCATGACGGCCGCTCAAGCCCCGCTGGCCTTCGACTTGTCCAACCACTTCCGGACCAACGCCCTGTCAACGCATAGCGGGCCATCGAAATGCCAAGGTAGATCATGCCACTGATCGCCGTAGAAGATTTGCCAGCGCTCGCCGGTCACGCCAATAACGGACTGGCTTCTAGGGTCGTAAATTCTTAGCCTTTCCGGATCGATCGACAGATTGACCGCGATTGCCTGCCGCATCGCTTCCAGGGTCATTTCTAGGCTATTGGCTGGCCTGCGGTGCGGATGTGTCGCGTCGGTCATTGGCTTTGCCTCTCCAATCATGTGCTCCTCGCCATTGAGGCGAACACGCGCTGCATGCGGTAGCGTTCATTCAGCCAGCAGTCGCCGTCCGTAGGCGACCAGAGCACGACGCGAAGCCTCGTCCAGTTCGTTCCATAGGCCGATCAACTCAACCAACGATTTCGGCGCGTTTAAAGACTATAGGTGAGCAAGCAAAGCCGAAACCCTGTCTTTTACGGCGTTTTCATCACTTTGCGGGGGATTATGAGTCCCCAGCTCTAACNNGTGAGCCCGCAAATTGTAGCACGCTCTGGCAAGGCGTGGCAGATGCCTGCAATTCGCTATAGAGAATTATGGCATTTTCGCCCCCGCCGTCAGCCAACACCGATTAGCCACGGCCCGAGCTTGTGTCGGTCGGGCGATGATCATCACCAGAACCGAATCGACTCGCCCAATTCGTTGTCCGCCCGAGGCGGGCGGACAGCACAATGGTACGGCAGGCGGTGGATCTGGTGGTGATCAGGAATTCATGGAGGCAAGCTCCGGTGGTGCTGGATTTGTGATGTGTTGTGACTGACCGGCGGAGCGGTCAGCGACTTTGGGTAAGCACAATCGGACGTAGGTGATGACTTCAAATAAGTGACTTCGCCCCATTTTCTTCCCCTAAAGCTTCGGTAGAAACCGGCCGGTTTTGGCTTGATAGTCTTCATAGGCTCTGCCGAATCGCTGTTCAAGTATCTGTTCCTCTTGCGGCGTGCGTATCGCTAGCAGCGTCAGCACGAGTAATCCCGATAGTCCGATGATTAGGTTGGTTGACATCAGTGTTGTCGCCAGGATCAATAGCGCGGCGGCGACGTAGTAGGGATGACGGACCCAGCGATAAGGGCCGTTTGTGATGAGCGTTGCGTCCTGGCGCGTTTCAACGGTGTCGGTCAGGTTTTTGCCCAGGCTGGTCAGCGTCCATTGCATCAGCACTAGGCCGAGGATCGATATCGCTAAGCCGAGCCATCGCACGCCGATCGGTATCGGGATGGAGGCCGACTGGACCAGCGACGGTGCGATCAGGTAAGCGACTGTGCCGAGCCACAGAACGAGCCCAGCAAGTCGCAGCGGTATCCCGATCAGTCGGCCTTCTCGCTTGCGTGAAACGGGGGGTGAGCCACCGGCGGCACGGATGCGATGGTACAACGCGATGGTGGTCGCCAAGACGATCACGGCCAATACCGCGACGCGAAACTGCTGGTCCGTATCCATCGATTTGCTTGACCGTAATTCTTTTGTGCCGGGCGTACGGGCGGCGGGAAAACGCTGATGAAAATACGCCAAAACGGCGAAGTTTCGAAGCAGGCGATCGGATTTTGCGTCTACGACAGTGGCGTTTTTTGCCGCGATGGCCGATGACATTTGACACCGACGTTTCGCGGTGCCATCATCACAGCCTCCTGCCTCGCGTTTGCCGACCCACCGACTCGCGATTTTCCCACCCGAGCACGCCATTATGTTGAACATTTTCGGAAAGTCTTCCGATCGTTTTTGCGACGGACACTCCCGGCGTCAATTCCTGAAAGCGGGATCGCTTGGCCTTGGCGGATTGGCACTTCCCGACCTTTTGCGTGCCGAAGCGATGTCTGCAGCGGGCGGGTCGAACAAGTCGGTCATCATGATCTACCTGCCAGGCGGGCCACCGCACCAGGACATGTACGACCTGAAGATGGACGCACCGTCGGAAATCCGTGGCGAGTTCCGCCCGATTTCCACTTCTGTCGCAGGCATTCAAATCTGCGAACACTTGCCGCAAATCGCCAAGTTGGCCGACAAACTGGCGTTCATTCGTACGATGGTCGGTGCCAAGGATCGCCACGAATCGTTTCAGTGCATGACGGGGCGTTTGAATGAACGGACGCCGCCGGGCGGTTGGCCCGAGTTCGGATCGGTGGTTTCTAAGTTGCAAGGTACCAAAGATGCAACGTTGTCATCTTATGTGAATCTGTCGCCCAAGATGCGGCACGCTCCTTATAACTTTGGCAAGCCGAGTTTTCTGGGGTTTGGTCACACGCCGTTTATGCCCAGCGGTGACATCATGAGCGACATGGTGTTGCAGGGGATCACGTCGGATCGATTGGCCAGTCGCAAGAAATTGCTTGAAAGTGTCGATCGATTCCGTCGCGATATCGACAAGAGCGGCGTGATGGAAGGGTTGGATTCGTTCCAAAGTCGCGCCTTTGAGATTTTGACGTCCAGCCGAATGCTGGAAGCGCTGGATGTTTCCAAAGAACCGACGAGTGTCAAAGAGCGTTATGGGAACGGGACCGATAAAGAGCA
>DNWZ01000789.1 GCA_003506095.1 Planctomycetaceae bacterium
GCCGGTGCTCAAGGGATCATGTACCCACGCTGCGAGTCGGCAGACGAGGCGCAAGAGTTGGTCCGTTGGGCGAAGTTTGCCCCGCAGGGACAACGGGGCGTCGATGGTGCCAACGGCGACAATCCGTATTGCGCAATGCCGATGGTGCCGTACTTGAAGGCTGCGAACGAACATACGTTGTTGATCGCACAGTTGGAGTCGCCAACGGCACTCGATCAAGCCGCGGCGATCGCAGGTGTGCCGGGTATTGACGTGTTGATGCTCGGGCCCGGCGACCTGAGCGTGATGGCCGGTATCCCCTTCCAGTTTGATCACCCTTTGATCACCGATGCCTATCGCCGTGTCGCTGATGCCGCGAAGAACGCCGGTAAGTGGTGGGGCACAGTCAGCGGTAGCCCCGAGCATACACAGATGTTGTTGGATCTGGGGGCAACGTTTATCTGTCATGGTTGCGATCTTATTATGGTGAAGCGGGGGATGGAGCATATTCAAACAAGTTTCGGCCCACTCGGTTTTAAGTTCGAAAATCGTCTGGCGGCCGAAGCGGCGGAGCTGGAGGCGTTATGAGAAAACCGATCGGCGTTGTTGGGCTCGGACTGCTGGGCCGCGGCATTACAGCCAGCTTATTAGAGCGAGGTTTTGATGTCGTAGCGGTGGTGCCTACGACTGCCGAACATGCTGCGGCGTTGCCGATCATCGAACAATTGCTTGGCGAATTAGTCGAGCACGGCGTTGCACCCCAGGATTTGCTTATCCAGTGGCGATCACGACTGATTCAAGTCACAGATTGGGAACCGCTGGCCGATTGTAGCTTCGTCATTGAAAGCGTTTATGAAGATCTGAAGCTGAAGCAGTCGGTGTTTGAAGAAATCGAAAGGGTCGTCGCGACAGATGCGGTGATCGCCAGCAACACGTCGGCGATTCCGATCAGTGTTTTACAGCAGAAGCGAAAGCATCCTCAGCGGTTTGTCGGCATGCACTGGGCGGAGCCCGCACACGCCACGCGGTTTCTGGAATTGATTCGCGGCGAGTCAACGTCCGACGAGACGATGCTTCGTACGGAAGAACTCGGACGACAATTGGGTAAGGATCCGACGATCTGCCAGAAGGATGTTCCGGGGTTTATCGTCAACCGGATCGCTTATGCGATGTACCGCGAAGCGTTGCATTTGGTGGAAACCGGTGTTGCCGATGTCGAGACCATCGATCGCAGCATGCGCAATACGCTCGGTCTTTGGGCCGCGTCGTGTGGCCCGTTTCGCTGGATCGATTTGACCGGCGGGCCAGCGCTTTATGGCCTTGCCATGCAGCACGTCGCAGTCGGCTTGCAAGGCGATAAGACACCGCCTGAGCCATTGCCGCAGTCGTTAGCAGAACTGGTCAGACAGGATGCCCGCGGTATCGCCAATGGCCACGGATTTTATGAGTATACGCCCGAAGAATCAGCTCGATGGGAAGATCGCCAGCGACGTCATGCTTGGCTAGTTAAAGACTGGTTGGATGCGGAGTTTCCGATTCGAAATCCAGCCGGTTCGTCGGATTGATTGATCGAGTTTGGCTTGGCTGCGATGAACAGGAAAGGCTTTTGAGATGCCGGTTTCTTTGCACGACTATTCTTCGCACGATCAACAGATTTGGGATGAAGAGCTAGAAGACTTCGTTCCCGATCGCGTGTTCGACGCCCACATCCATCTGTTCAATCCCGATCACCTCTCGTCGACAGAACCGACCGCGAACCGTTGGGGAGCGACCGATTTAGCGACCATTCAGCAATGGGCTGCGAAGCTCTATCCAGGCCGCGAAACCCATTTTCTCGTGTTGGGAACACCGCTGCGCGGGATCGATGTCGCGGCACATAACGATTGGTCCATCGCCCAGGTTCGGCAAGATCCACAATCGCGGATGAATCGTCTGGTGACGCCTGCATGCACCGTGGAGGATATCCGGCGTGACATTCTAGAGCAGCGATTCATGGGTCTAAAACCTTATCGCATTTTTTCTGTGACCGGCGACATCGCACAATGTCGCATCCAAGATTTTCTACCATACCCACAATTGGAATTGGCCAACGAATTGGGTTTGTGGGTGACGATGCATTTGTCACGATTCCATGGTTGTGCCGACGAGCTGAATCTGAGTGACTTGCGTGAGTTTACGCTGAAGCGTTTCCCCAACATCAAATGGATTTTGGCCCACTGTGCACGCAGTTTTACCTACTGGCCCATCCGCCAAGCGATAGACCAGCTCCGCGATCTGCCGAATATCTGGTATGACGTCTCGGCGGTGACCGATGTTCGGCCGTTGATCACCTTGTTCTCACGTGAAGACCGGCGGCGAATCTTGTATGGTTCCGATGGTGTTGATGCGACGTACTTTCACGGGCAATACGCGTCGCTTGGCCGCGCGTGGCAAGGGATCGATGCGGGGCGACTCGACTTGCAGTTTCCTCACTGCGACGGTCGGCCGATCTTAGCGATCTATGAACAGTTGCTGTCGATGAAGCATGCCGCGGAAATTGCGCAGTGGTCTGGCAATGATATTGAGAATCTCTTTTGGCGCAGTGCCGCTGAGCTGTTTGGAGTCCGCTTCGGCAATGATGAGTCTGATGTAAACTCGGTGGGGCATTCACTGACACAAGCGACTTATGTTCGTGCGAAAGAATTGATCCCTGGCGGAACGCAACTGCTGAGCAAGCGTCCCGAGATGTTTGCACCGGGGCTGTGGCCAGCCTATGCACGTGAAGCGCATGGTTGTGAAGTGATCGATCTGGATGGCCGCCGCTTTATCGACATGACCACCTCGGGCATCGGTTCTTGTCTTTTAGGTTACGCCGACCCGGATGTGAACGCTGCGGTGGGACGCCGTATCGCCATGGGTTCGATGTCGTCGCTCAATGCCGCCGAAGAAGTCGAACTTGCCGAGCTGTTGATCGAGTTGCACCCTTGGGCCGATCAGGCACGGTTTGCTCGATCGGGCGGTGAAGCGATGGCCATTGCGGTACGTCTGGCTCGCGCCGCAACTCGTCGCGACAAGATTGCATTTTGTGGATATCACGGCTGGTCTGATTGGTACTTGGCGGCAAATCTGCATCCGACCGATGTGGTCGACGGCTTGCAAGGTCATCTGTTGCCCGGTCTAGAACCCGCCGGCGTGCCGCTTGGGCTTTCTGGCACCGCCCTACCATTCGCCTATAACGATTTGGATGAATTGCAGCAACACATTTCACGCCACGGGAATGAGATTGCTGCGGTGGTGATGGAGCCGACGCGTAACGCCGAACCCGATCCGGGATTCCTTGAGGGTGTTCGAGAGCTTTGCGACCGCTGTGGCGCGGTGTTGATCTTTGATGAAATTTCATCCGGTTGGCGAATGCACCTCGGCGGTGTGCATTTGAAGTATGGCATCATGCCTGACATCGCTGTATTTGCCAAAGCGATCGCCAACGGTCACCCGATGGCAGCTATTATCGGCCGTCGTCGTTTAATGGACGCGGCACAATCATCGTTCATCTCCAGCACCTATTGGACCGAAGCGGTGGGGCCGACAGCGGCGCTGGCGACGATACGCAAATATCAAACGCTTGATATCGCGTCGCACACGCACCGATTGGGCACTCGGATGAGCCAGGCTTGGCACGACCTGAGTCGCCGCTTTAGCGTTCCCGTCAAGATCTCAGGACATCCATCGCTACTGCGACTTAGCTTCGATCATACAGAAGCGGCCGCTTTGGGGACTTTGTTCACCGCACGGATGCTTGAGCGCGGATTTCTGACCGGTGGCGGTTTCTATCCAAGTTTTGCGCACCAGGAACATCACATCACAGCCTATATTCATGCTGCTGAACCGGTTTTCGCAGAATTGGCAATCGCGATTCAACAAGCGGATGTTCTTCAGCGATTGGACAGTGCAGGTACACAGGTGCGCCACAGCGGATTCGCTCGACTGG
>DNWZ01000832.1 GCA_003506095.1 Planctomycetaceae bacterium
TACGGCATGGGCGAACCGCTCGAAGCGCTTCGCAAACTTGCCAAGTACGTTCGCAGCGTCCATTGCAAAGACGGCAAGTGGAGCGACCAACCCGGCGTCACGTGGGGCCAAGAAGTGCCTCTTGGTGAAGGCGATGTGAACATCAAAGCCTATCTGCAAACGTTGAAAGATATCGGCTATACCGGCCCCCTGACGATCGAACGCGAGATTCCCCAAGACCCCCAACGGCAATTGCGAGAAATCGAAAATGCGGTTCGNNACGATCGCTGGCCGGATAACAGCAGTTGGATGACACTGGTCGATTTGACCAGTTGGCTCGATACATCGTCGACCGTCATCACCCGCCGCTATCCGGTCGACCTGCAAGCGGCCAGCGATCGATTGCGCAAAGACTTGCTCGACCATTATGATTTTGCGATCCACTTGGGCCAAAGTCCGGGTTCACCACTGATCAAACTCGAATCAACCGGTTTGAACCTGCGAACCGATGGCAACCCATTGATCGACGGGGCACCGGCGGCTTATCTCTCGCCTCTGCCACTCGGTGGACTGTGCGGTAAGTTGCGAGATGACGGGATTCCCGCAGAGGTTTCACACCACGCGGGGACCTACCTGTGCAACGCCGTGCTGTACTTAAGCCAACACTTCACCGCTCAATTGCATCTCAATACTCGTTCGATGTTTATCCACTTGCCGCTTTGTCCGCAACAGGTGGCCCGTACGGGCGAGTCGCTACCAAGCTGTTCGATCAAAATGATGGCCCAAGCGGTCGAGCAATCGATTCGCTGGGTCGAGTCGTTAACCTAACGCCGTCGCCGATTCAATCGTCTCCCAATCGGCTTGGGCTAATCCGAACGACATCGTCATCCCCGCGCCGCCTGTGCCGGTCCTCAAATAAACGCCCGGTATCGGTTCCGCATGATAAATCGGCGACTCGGGATGCTTGGCATAGACGCCATGCCAACGTTCCTGGATCGTCCACGTCGGTAAACGAATCAAGGTATGTAATTCTCGCAAGATCATCTCATCAATCGATTCTTTATCGAACGGATCGATTTGGTCATCATACTCATGTGAATCGCCTAAGATCACATGCCCTTGGTCGTCTTGGGATGCCATCACGTGGATGCCATATCGATCCAGTTCTGGCTTTTCCGTCGCGATCCGGTTTTTCAAAATTGCCAACGTGGGACAGATTTCGAAACTTCGATAATGTCGCAGCGTCAAGCCGCCAGCGATATGAGGCCCCAATCGCCAATGGTCTGGCTGAGCCACGGTGCGCAACATTTGCAACTTACATAGTCGCAAGCCCGATTGTCGCATCTGAAGTGGGAACAGGTTACCCGCTTCGGCACCGCCACAAACGATCACACGATCGAACTCCCATGCACGACAATCGGCAGTGCGCAACGTGGTCGAATCGGCGGCGATAACGTGTGTCGAGAATTGAAAGTCGACGCCATGATGATTGGCCAACCACTTCGCGATCTGCGCACTTGCAAGGCGTGGATTGACACACAATTCGGTCGGGCTGTACAGACCGCCGAGCAAACCGTCTGGATTGGCGGCGGGCGACTGCGACAGGATTTCATGGGCCGTTTGCATGCGGCACTCGACGCCGAAATCGCCCGCCGCAGCGGCAAACTCTCGCATCACCGCCAATTCATCGTCATGGTATGCCAAGTGGATTGATCCACAACGATTCACCCACACTCCGGCCGCTTCGGATAAACTCAGCCACGACTGACGCGATCGCATTGCGGTTTGATAACTAACGCCGCAGGTCTGGCCGATCGGCCAGACCATGCCGAAATTACGGATCGATGCCCCACTGGCCCACGGCGACTTTTCCAAGACGGTCACCCGATGCCCGCAAACGGCGGCAGTCCAAGCGTACGCCAACCCGACGATACCGGCACCTACAACGCCAACACGCATTGATGACTCCTCTTGCGAAACTTGTACCGTACCTTGAACGATAAACTGAACCAACGAGAAACGAGAAGCAAGCGAGCTTAATCGACCGACTAACACGTCAACAGATGGCAACAGATCTGTGACGGTAACTTCATATTGATTTAACATCTCCAGCGTCGGATCAACGTACCGATCGGTTATGGTGATGATCAAATTTTGGCACGTGACAGATGGCATCTCCAATGCAGACAGATTCAACCGTTTCGGCCAATCGATCGGCTATGATATGGACCGTAATCGCCGCCTTTTCGACATACTTCTGCGTGTATGGTTTTCGTAAACCGTTCACTTCGGCCAGCTTTGATGATTCCGCCTGGTTGGGTATCGGATTCAAAGAACTGCTGGTCATCGCCCAGGTAATGGGTTACATGCTGTCGAAGTTCATCGGCATCAAAGTCATCGCAGAAATGCCGCCCAATCGTCGCGGTGTCGGCATCATCGTGTTGGTCATGACGGCATTTGCCGCACTGATCATTTTTCCGCTGGTACCTCGGCCGTTCAATGCGATTTGTCTGTTCTTCAATGGGCTAGCGCTGGGGATGACGTTCGGATTGGTCCTGGGCTTTCTAGAAGGACGGCGCTGTACCGAAGCGCTGACCGCCGGATTGTGTACCAGCTTTATCTTGGCCGATGGAGTGACTAAATCCGTCGGCGCATGGTTGCTTCATGCTGGGGTCAGCGAGTCGTGGATGCCAGCGGCGGCCGGTTGCGTGTTCTTGCTGCCATTGATCGTCAGCGTCGCGGTTTTATCTGGCGTTCCATCACCAAGCTTGTCTGATCAAGCCGCGCGATCGGTTCGTGAAACACTCAATCGCCAACAACGTCGCAACTTATACAGACGCTATGCGATGGGGCTAACGTTACTGGTTTTGATGTATTTGGTGGTGACGGTGCTGAGAAGCCTGCGAGCGGATTTCGCGCCACAGCTATGGTCAGGACTCGGAATCGACGCGATTCCGAGTGCTTATACCTATTCAGAACTTTGGGTGGCATTGGGCGTCATCTGCGTCAACGGTGGTGCGGTATTCATCCGCAACAATCGCACCGCGTTTTTTGTCTCCCTTGCGACCTGCATGTTCGGTTTATTGCTGATGGCGATCACTCTGGCAGGCTGGCAAACACAGCAAATCGGTGGTTTCACGTTTATGGTGATGATCGGGTTGGGGCTGTACCTGCCCTACGTCGCGATTCATACGACCGTCTTTGAGCGCATGTTGGCGATGACTCGTGAACGCGGAAACTTGGGCTTTCTGATGTATGTCGCCGATGCGTTCGGATACTTAGGTTATGTCGGCGTGATGATTGCAAAGAATCTGATAACGCCATCCGACACACTCTTGGTTTTCTTTATTAATGCGTGCTGGATCGCGGTGGCTATATCTGGTGTGGCGATGCTGGCTACCTGGCTTTACTTCTGGAAACGCTCGCGACATTATGGCGACGACCCAGACGTGGAAGTTTCAAGTCCGTCGATCGCAACCCAACCCGCTGCGTTTTAACGAAGCGCAAACTGGCGCCAACGCACACGCAAATCTATAGCCGGCAGCGGTAAACAAACGCAGGCGGCAGATTCCGCCAAACCGTTGGGCTGCGCTTGACTTCGCTGAATGTCGATCGCAGTAGTTTGCTGAAACGTTGTCCCGCTGGAAGGAAAACGCCCTGCCAATAGGCGAACGTGGCGAATTGTCCGCCCGGCTTGAGCACTCGCAACATTGCGTCAAAGCATTCGTGTTGCAACGATTCAGGAAATGCCGCCCAGGGCAATCCACACAAAATCGCATCGACTTGCTCAATCCCCTCTTGGCGACAAAGACTTTCGACATTTGCAACACTGTCACAATGAACATGAACGTCGGGACAACGATTGCGAGTCCGCTTGGCCAGTTCGGCCGACTGTTCAATCGCAAAGAACTTCGATCCCGGTTGCAGACACTCGCTGATTCGTTGTGTGAATACGCCGGTTCCGGGACCGTATTCCACGATTGATCGGGCCGACGACCAGTCGACGCTTAACACCATCTGCTCGGCAAGATAGCGACTGCTCGGTGCGATCGCTCCAACCTTCACTGGTTGACTGACAAAAGTACGCAGAAACGTCAGGGCGTCGGACATGTAGGCTACCGATAAACGCGAAATGCTGGAAATCAATGCGCAGCTTATCACACCCGGCCGACGATGTGCGAAGGACTGGATCGACGATTTTTCGCGTTTCGGCTGTTCGTATCAACCGGTTTACTTCTCAAACCACTTCTTGATCGCAGCAACTGTCGTTGCACGGCCGGCACGGGCGATCGATGTCGTCAACGGAATTTCCTTAGGACACACCGATACGCAGTTTTGTGCATTGCCGCAAGTTGAAACACCACCAGGTCCCATCAACGCGTCTAAACGTTCTCCGGCGAGCGACTTGCCCGTGGGGTTTCGGTTGTGCAACATGACTTGCGAAATCGCGTGTGCTCCGACGAACGATGTGTCGTAGGCTGCCAATTTACGCTCTTCGAATTGCTCGTCCGTTTCACCGGCCTCCTTGGTCAATTCGATCTTGTTATACTGTGGACAAGCTTCCAAACAGCACCCACAGCTCATGCACTGGCTGAGCGGATAGTTTTGTTCCTGGTCATCACGCGGTTGGCGTTCACCCGGACCCATGTTGTAATAGCTGTCGACAGGAACCCAGGCTTTCACTCGCTGCAGCGCCCGGAACAGTCGCTGGCGATCGACCATCAAGTCGCGAATGACCGGAAACTTGGTCATCGGCTCCAAAACGATTTCGTCTGGGTTATCGTTCAACAGTTGATCAACCAACGCACTGCAGCTCTGCCGCACCCGTCCGTTGATCACCATCGTGCAGGAGCCGCAGACCTCTTCCAAGCATCCGCAATCCCACGCAACCGGGGCGACTTTCTTGCCGTCGGAATTGGCGGCTTTCGCAGCGATCTTTTGCAACACACTGATTACGTTCATCTCGCGTTCATAATCAATGTCAAACAATTCCCAATACGATTCCTTGCCTGGGCCGTCCTGGCGCAGCACGCGGACACGAAATTGGGTGCGAGCGTTTTTCTTCATCGGTACCGGAGCGATCACGATTTAGACCTCAAAAAGGCATGCTTATAAGTAAATGATTCACGAAGCGAAACTTAGGAGTTCGAAGCGGCTAGTTCCTTGCCACTGGCTTTCGCCGCGGCGCGTTCCTTCCAAACCTCTTCGATCACTTCCGCACCGACCAACCCATACAGCCGCGGGCGTGGCGGGATCAATGAGGTATCGACATCCTCATAAGTGATATCCGGTTGATTGCTTTCGGCATTCCAGGTCGCGATCGAGCTCTTGAGGAAGCGACGGTTGTTCGCTTCGAACTCATCGCACCATTGCTCGGCCTGGCGTCGCCGTTCGACGGGATCTTCCGAGGTTAGGCTCGGCTTTTCAAACGCAGGCTTGTAATGGGCACCACGGCATTCGTCTCGCAGCAGTGCACCCTTTAATAAACTCTTAGCGAACGGGAACATGTCCTGAACCGCCTTGGCGAACAACACGTTTTGGTTGGTCCAATTGCCGCCATCGGACAAACTGACCTTCATGGCTCGATCATGCAATTCGCTGACATGATCGATCGCCTCTTGCAACTGGTCGTTGCGACGAACGACGGTTGCCGCCCGTGTCATTACGTCGCCGAGTTCTTGGTGGATCAAATAGGGATTTTCATCGCCCCCAGTACCGGCCAATAGGCTTTGGTGCCGCTGTTTTTCGCAAGTTACCGATTGATCGATCACCGATGAAGGCACTTCCGCATGGCCACCGTTCTGGTTCGATGCGTAGTTAACGATCGACGGGCCGATGAACAGACCCGAGAAAATGCAAGACAACAACGAGTTGGCACCGAGACGGTTGGCGCCGTGGTAGTGATAGTCGCACTCGCCGATCGCATACAGCCCTTCAATGCTGGTCATCTGGTTCTTGGGCGCACCGGGCAACAGGCCGCCGTCAGCCGCTTTGACGTAATCCGCCCACAGGCCACCCATGCTGTAGTGAACCGCTGGAAAAATCTTCATCGGTTCAAACCGCGGATCGACCCCTTGGAACTTCTCGTAAATCTCAAGAATACCGCCCAACTTGCGATCGAGTTCGGCTTTCGGAATGTGAGTCAAATCCAAGTAGACCGACATGCGGTCGGATTCGACGCTCAAGCCTTCGTTGACACAAATGTCGAATATCTCACGAGTGGCGATGTCGCGTGGCACCAGGTTGCCGTACTTCGGATAACGATCTTCTAGGAAGTAATAACGCTCGTCGTTGGGAATTTCCCGCGGGGCACGTGAATCGTGTGGCTTCTTGGGCACCCAAACTCGCCCGCCTTCACCGCGCGCTGATTCGCTCATCAAGCGCAGTTTGTCCGCACCAGGAATCGCCGTGGGGTGAACCTGAATGAACTCTGCGTTGCCAAGCTTTGCACCGGACTGGAAACAACGACTCGCGGCGCTGCCGGTGCAG
Source organism: Planctomycetaceae bacterium (assembly GCA_003506095.1). Classification (GTDB taxonomy): domain Bacteria; phylum Planctomycetota; class Planctomycetia; order Pirellulales; family Pirellulaceae; genus UBA6163. Next base: position 6,469 of record DNWZ01000832.1, read on the forward strand.
AACACGCTCATCGTGCTCTTGCCGAACAGCAACCCATTGCCACCAGTGGCGACCACGACCGCGTCAGCCGCAAACGCACGGATTTCCATTGACACCATGTCTTGTGCGACAACGCCGCGGCAGCGACCGGTTTCGTCTTGGATCGGCTTCAGGAAGTCCCAAAACTCGTACTTCTTGACCAAGCCTTCGACTTCACGGCGGCGGACCTGTTCGTCCAAAGCGTACAAAAGCTGCTGGCCAGTGGTTGCACCGGCGAAGGCGGTTCGTTTGTAAAGCGTGCCGCCGAATCGTCGACGGTCGATAAAACCTTCGCCAGTACGGTTGAACGGGACGCCCAAACGGTCCATCAATTCGATGACCTTGGGTGCCCAATACGCCATCTCTTTAACGGGCGGTTGGTGGTTCAAAAAGTCACCGCCATAGACGGTGTCGTCCAAGTGTTTCCACTCGTCGTCACCCAACTGGCGAGTTTGATCGTTGCAACTGTTGATGCCGCCCTGAGCACAAACGCTGTGAGAACGTTTGACCGGGGTAAGGCTCAGCAGATCAACGCTGACACCCAATTCGGCAAGTTTCATCGTTACCGCTAGGCCGGCGAGACCGCCGCCGACGACTACGACTCGATGCTGTGCCATGATTGCTGACTCCCGAAGGTTCGCCATAGTGGCGATTGGTTAAACAACTGCGATAAAAACGGAAACTACCAAGTCACACATTCTACTGACCGGTCGAATGGGCGACGCTTCACCGTCCGGAACGTTAGATTTCTGGCGTGGGGACGACCGCGTCGCCCGAACCGACCGCTTCGGCCGCTTCGGCCGCTTCCACCGATGAAATCGGATCGGGCTGGGACCGCTTTTTGGTGCTCAGCGGCACGACACCCGCCTCAACACCCGCACGATACATCCGATCTTCCACTTCTTTGGCGGCGACCGGGTCAGTCGAAATCGCTGCGTACCAGGCACTGGTACCGATAACCATCATCACGACGCCGAATGCTGTACAGACCTTCAATGCCCGACGCTGGGCGGATGCCGAAATCCACAAACCCCAGGTGATTCCCGATGTCCACAGCCCGTTTGCCAGGTGAAACACGCACGCCCAAACGCCAACGAGGTAAAACGCTTGCCAGAAGACGCTATTCATCGCAAGTGCCAACGTGCTGGCCGCGTTGTAGGCACGGAACTGTGCAAATCCGAACTGTTCACCCAAGCGAACCCACGGCGAAAAGTGAACCCAGCCGTGCAAGTGCAAAACATGCATCATCAGGTAAACAAATGCGATCAATCCGGTGATTCGCTGCCACTTGTAACGACGATTGCTGGGGAACTTGTAATTGCCGGTGTTGCTGTGGCCGGTTTTCGCGATCCAAACTCCTATGATCGCATGAAACAGCAGCGGAGCGAAAATCAGCCCCCATTCGACAAGCGGCAGAGCCCGACCCAACGAGTGAATCATGTAGACGGCTCGCTGGAACGTCTCGACGTTGTTCAGTAAACTCGCATTGGTCGTCAAATGGACGACCATATAGGCACCCAAGGGAACGATTCCCGTCAAAGAGTGCAATCGACGTATCGCGAACTCGTGCCGAGTAA
>DNWZ01000307.1 GCA_003506095.1 Planctomycetaceae bacterium
ACCACCACCGGCCGATGTCCCTTCATTGGAAGCCGCGGATCCCGAGTTTCACAAATTGTCGATCCGCGAACAATTGATCGTTCATCGCAAGAAAGAAGCTTGTAATAGTTGTCATCAAAACATCGATCCCTGGGGGATTGCCCTGGAGAACTTTGACGCCGTCGGATTATGGCGTGATAAGATTCGCCGCAAGGTTGGCAAAGGCTTTGAGACACGGGAGGTAGTTGCCAGCGATGTTTTGCCCGGCGGCGTCGAACTTCACTCAGTGGAGTCCTTGAAAGACCACCTGATCAACCATCGCAAAATGGATTTCGCCAACTCGTTGGTCACGCGATTGTTAACTTATGCGCTGGGGCGCCGCCTGGAACTGAGCGACCAGGAAGCGATTGATCAATTGACCGCCCAATTTGCGGCCGATGATTATCCCATGCGACGATTGATACACCAAGTCGTTTTCAGTAGCCCATTTCAGACCAAGTAAGCTCAGCGGCGAGACACCCGGCACCGAGCAAGTCGAGACAACGGAGACAACCAGATGGCAAATAAATCATGGCACTTGAGCCGGCGAACCTTCCTGATGGGCACCGGCGTTTCGCTCGGTCTTCCTTGGCTGGAATGCATGGGCAACGAGCAACCGCAACCGGCAACCGCCAAGCCAAAGCGATTGTGTGCGATGTACTTTGGGTTTGGCGTCAGTCTGCCGAACGCCGATAGCGAACAGGCGCAGTGGCGATGGTTTCCCAATGGGGAAGGGAGAGACTATGAGTTTACCGAGACGCTCAAACCGCTCTCGGCTCAGCGCGAAAACATAACCATTCTTGGCGGATTGTCGCATCCCAACGGTCGCAAGATGGGAGGCCACGATACAGGCGATACGTTTCTCACAGCAGCGCTGCTAAATAATCAATATTTGCGAAATACCGTCTCGATCGATCAAGTTGCCGCCCAGGCTTGCGATGATCAAACACGATTTTCGTCGCTCGTCTTGTCGACCGATGGCGGAGTGGGTGAGCCGACGCGTTCCAGCACACTGTCGTACAGCGACCAGGGGCGCCCCTTACCAGCACTGAATCAACCGCAGCAGATCTTTGACCGCTTCTTTGGTGCTGGTGATGCCGACTTGCGCAACCGCCGCCGACAACTCAACAGCGCATCGGGAATGCTCGATCGGGTGCTGGAAGATTCACGCTCGCTGCGACGCCGACTCGGCAAGCAAGACCAAGAAAAGTTTGATGACTACTTGGGGTCGGTTCGTCAGATTGAACAACGGGTCGAGCGGTCGCAGCGTTGGCTGGAAATCCCTCGCCCCGAATTACGCGACGAAGAACGCGACCGGTTGCACTTGGATTCCGACGATAAGGCGCCGCAATTGTTCATCCGCACCATGTACGACTTGATCTATTTGGCATTTCGCACCGATTCGACGCGCGTTGCCACCTATCAGATCACCAACATGGCCGACGCTTCATCGAAAGCGGGTAAGTTTCCCCAATTAGAAGGTTTTAAGAGTTCGCTCCACAATTTAGCTCACGGTTGGAATAAACCCGAAGGAGCAGAAAAACTCGGCCAGTGGGATCGTTTCATGGCCGAACAATTTGCCTATTTCCTTGGCAATCTCAGTTCGGCCGCAGAAGACGGTGGCTCGGTTTTGGACCATACCGTGGTGTTGTACGGCAGCAGTAACAGCACCACTCACGACAACAATAATTACCCCCTGATCCTGGCTGGTGGCAAGCAACTGGGGTTAGAACACGGGCGGTATCTTAAGTTTGGTAACGAAGTGCCATTGTCAAATCTGTTTGTGACGATGCTCAATCGCGTCGGAGTCGATTGTGAATCATTTGCCGACAGCACCGGCGAGATCAAAGAATTGGTGCGATCCTAACCGCAATACCGCCATCGCCCCAATCAGCCACCTCCGCCCATTCCGCTAAAATGGCTCAATTCTTGACCGCTATCGACGACTCAACATCCTGCTTGGCGACTGCAAACACGACAACCTTTGGTTCTTTGGCGAAGAATAGGCGCTCGATGGTGCAGATGAACCGACCCCAGCCATCTTGGCTGACGACGACGCCCGGCATAGAGTTGAAGTTTTCTTTCGCTCGCTACCGCTTGTTCTTGAGCGTAGAGATTTGAGAGTTGTCCATGCCTGTTGGGATGATGCGATGGTTGATCTAGCACGTCAAGAACAGCATGTCGTGGCCCTGCACGATCAACATGCGTCAATGCTGCAATCGCAGCACGGAAGGTCGAATCTCGATGAAATCGGCCGAGCGTTGGAACACCAAAACCTCAACCCCGTAAACGTGATCAGTTCAGGCAAAGAACAAAGAATCGACCCACCGTTTTATGCGAGTGGGAAGTGGCTATATGAAAAGCGAGTCCAGTGGTGGCAGGACGATGATTCGGATCGACTCTGCATCCTCTGCCACTACTCGAACCACCGTGGGGAAGCCAGCCTCGCTGGCCAAGCCAGCTGGGCTGACTTCGCAGTTGGCAAACGATGGCAAGAACGCAAAGCGTCATCCTTCGACGGCACTTTTCGTGGATGTTTGGGCGCAATACGGATTCCCGAAAACTGCGTCCTGTTTGACAATCGAGACATGGACCGAATCGGGAGGATGCTGTGATGTCACCCAACAATGTCAACTTCACCGTAGCCCAACGCAAAGTCGTCGCCGACCTGCTGCCCAAGCTTGCCGACCGCATGAAGCTCGACGAGAAGAACCCTCGCACAATCGCGTTCACGACGAACGAACTTGAATCGATCCGATAGCTGGCTGAGGCCGCACGCTCCCATGTCCAAAACGGCATGGTCCGAAACTCGTTGCGACATGTCGTCGATGCCGTCACCCAAGCCCTCGAAGAAGTCGAAGGCATCGGTTCGATCCCCGTCTCCGAGCGACTCTATCAATTCAAGATCACGCTGCTCGATTCCCCAGCTCCGATCTGGCGGCGGATTCAGGTGAAAGACTCGACCCTGGACAAGCTCCACGAGCGAGTTCAGACCGCCATGGGCTGGACCAATAGTCATCTCCACCTGTTCAAGATCGACGGTGAAAACTACGGCGACCCCGATCTTCTAAACGACGGATTTGAAGACTTCGAATGTATCGATTCAACCGTGACCAAGATCAGCGAGATTGTCCCCAAGGCTGGCAAGCGATTCCAGTTCGTCTACGAGTACGACTTCGGTGATAGCTGGCAACATGAGGTGCTGTTCGAAGGGTGTCTGAAAGCCGAGAAAGGCGGTAGGTATCCGCTGTGCGTTGAAGGCGAAAGAAAATGTCCGCCAGAGGATGTCGGCGGTGTTTCGGGCTACTCGCGGTTCCTTGAAGCCATCACCAATCCCAACCATGAGCAACATGATGAGCTGGNNCGGATTGGAGGCAGTACGAATGAAGATGGATTATCGCCGAACGGCTGTTGCACACCCCTAGCCCGGCAGCCGCGCCACCCAAGGCATCCAAAGTAGCTCAGCTTGTTACACGCACGCAGCCTGGCTCGACGCCGAAGTTCAACGCGCGAGGGTTCCATACAGGATTGACGCCAGTTGCCCGCTGCTTTGACT
>DNWZ01000001.1:0-162 GCA_003506095.1 Planctomycetaceae bacterium
CTGCGGTCGTCGCCATATTCTGCAATCACGCTCAAAAGATTCTTCGCCTCACTGTCGCTCGGTCGACGCGATAGTGCAACCAGGAACAATGTATCGACGATCTCGGCGTCGCTGAGCCCTCGTTCGATCAACCTGGTAATCCGATTCTTAGCATCCGCCAGC
>DNWZ01000001.1:177-2302 GCA_003506095.1 Planctomycetaceae bacterium
TCGCATTCGCAGACGATTTCGCGTGGATTACGACCAAAGGTTTTTAGAAAGTATGAATCGATCGATGCGTCATACAACTGAATCGCCTTTGTTCCGGCGGGATAAAAATCGGTCTTCTGTGAATCAGCACCAGGAAAAGCAACCGTTGTGAATGGGCTGGATGTTTCCAATACCTGGTCGATCGAATCCAACAACACTTCGGCCATCAGACGCCGCGGATAATAACGGCTATGGTACTTCGATTCGGCCATATTCTGTTCCAGCGGTGTACTCGAACGCGCGTACGTTTCGCTGGCCAAGATCGCTCGCATCAGTTGCTTGAGGTCGAACGCATTGTCGACCAAATGCTGCGAAACCGCATCGAGCAGCGGTTCGTTCGATGCCGGATTGCTCAGCCGTAAATCATCCACCGATTCGACCAAGCCGCGGCCGAAGAAATTCGCCCACACTCGGTTCGCGATCGCTCGTGAAAAGTACGGATTCTCGGGGCTGGTCATCCAAGCCGCGACCACTTCACGTCGGTCGCGTGGATCGTCGAACGAAATCGCTTCGGCGTCCAGAGGCGCTGGCGGCTGTGGCTTTCCTCGGCCCGGTTGGACCAGTTCGCCCGAATTGGCGACGTAGACCGTACGAACGCCATCACCATTACGCGGCTCACCCCCCCATCCCTTGGCGCGAACTCGCGAAAACAAATTTGCCATCGCATAATATTGGTCGTTAGTCCATTTTTCTAATGGATGGTTGTGGCATTTGGCGCAACCGATCGACAACCCCATAAACGCTTGACTGGCGTTTTCTGTCATATCTTCGGGGGTTTGATGAATGGCATAAAAATTGGTCGCCCCGACGTCGCGACTATCGCCCGTCGCGGTCAATACCTCTTGAACAATCCGATCCCACGACCGATTCTCTTTCACCGCTTGATGAATCCACTGGTAAAACGATTTGACTGCGACAGGTCGCAATTTCGTGCCGTTAACCAACAACAGATCGCTCCACTTGTAAGCCCAGTAGTCGACAAACTCGTCGCTGGCCAGCATTCGATCGATCAATCGCGAGCGGCTGTTGGGTGATTCATCATCCACATAGGCGTGTGTCTCTTCGGCTGTTGGCAATCGTCCGATCGTGTCCAGCATCGCGCGTCGTACAAACGTCGCTTTATCGGTCGATGGGCTTGGCATCAGCCGAAGTGTTTTTAATTGCGCAAGATTCAGATCGTCAATGAAGTTGGATCGCGGTGCTAATTCATAAGCTTTGTCATCTATCTCATTTGCGAACGGAACGATCATGCGTGATAGCATGACTTGCGACCCGAACCATACCAGCACAGCTGCTTCGCCAGACCCACGTACCGTGACATTGCCCGATTCATCGACGCCCGCAACCGCTTCATCCGTCGCAGTGAACTTGGCCCAGTGCGTCACATCAACCACTCGGCCATCATCATAATGTCCGTTGACTAAGATTTTTGACGAATCGCCGGGCGCAAGAATTGCGTTTTCGGGCAAGACACTGATTCGCTGCAGACGTGCGTCGTCGTCAGTCGGCGCCTGTGCACCGCCGGCTATCCACTGCGACAAGACCTGATAATCACGCGACTGAGTATCCAGACGCAGGCCGCCTTTGTGTGGCAGGGCTCCTGTCGGCTTGGCCAGCAGAAGGCTGCGTCCGGGATCGGCGATTTCGATCCGTCGCCCACGCAATTGCCGAGCGATCGAAGCGTAGTCGGCATCGTGATCGTAACCGCGCAACGACAAACGAAAACCACCTTTACCGGCAAGCGTCCCGTGGCACGCGCCCATGTTGCATCCCAAGCGTGACAGCACCGATTGAACGTCATTGCGAAACGTCCAATGCGCTTCGGTGCCAGTCGCTTCAACAATCGCCTCGGCTGATGCGATGGTTTGATCGCCAGCGGTCACAATAATACTCGCTTTGCCATCGCCGACTGCAATCGCCTGCATCGCTTCGATCCGCACGACCGATTCGTCGCTTGATTTCAATTGAAAACTGTCACCGTCCAGAATCGCGGACGGTACGCCAGCGACTAATTTTGCGACCATCAACTGTTGACGAGCGTCAGTACCGTGCAACTTGAACTGCGTCGGAAGAATCGTTGCCGATG
>DNWZ01000001.1:2314-4961 GCA_003506095.1 Planctomycetaceae bacterium
AATAAAACGCCGCCAGGCTGAATCTTGACAACGTCAATCGTCGAAAATAACGATTCAGCTCATGACGATGATTCATAAGTATTAGACCGCTGAAGGCTGTTAAAAAAAACATAGAATAAACTCGGCACTCAACACAATTTCCGTACAAACGGACGCTGACCTTATGAAAACAGCTCACGAACTTCGCGAACGCCAAAATCGACCAATGGGAACGGACGTCCGCCGGGTCCTGGCAATTCGGTATGCAGATCCAACCCCAGCGACTTGAAAATCGTCGCGATCACTTCCCCGGGGCTAGCCGGACGATCCGCCGGGACCGCACCGATCGGGTCGCTTGCACCAATCGCACGGCCACCGATGACGCCACCGCCAGCGAACGTGCATGAAAAACACTGAGGCCAATGGTCGCGACCGCCCGCCGGATTCACCTTCGGCGTCCGCCCAAACTCCGCCAGCGCCGTCACCAAGGTATCGCCCAACATGCCTCGCTGCGCCAAGTCTTCGATCAGTGCCGAATAGGCTTGATCGTACATCGGCGCAACGATGTTCTTCATCCCTTCGATCGTCGTGAACGGTTTGCTGCCATGGATGTCCCAAGTGATCTCATCAAACACGGTTAAGAATGAGTTGACCGTTACGAATCGCACGCCCGCTTCGATCAAACGACGAGCCAGCAAGCAGCACTGGCCCAGACGATTCATTCCATAACGTTCGCGAGTCGCCACATCTTCTTTCGTCAAATCGAAGGCTTCGCGAGCCTGTGGGCTGCTCATCAATCGATAAGCGGATTCGAAGTTCGCGTCCATCATTTGTGCCGACTCGGTCGCCTCTAGTTGAGCCAGTTTTCCTTCGATCGCATCTCGCATTCGGCGTCGACGGTCGATGCGAACATCACCCAACGTGGACGGTGGCAACAGGTCCGGTACCTTGAAATTCGGCTTGGATGGGTCGGCCATCAGTGAGAAGGGATCGTAAGCCTTTCCTAAGAAACCGCCCGCTTGGCCGTTGGGTAAATTGCCACCACCACGTCCCATCGTTTGTGGCAATACGACGTGTGCAGGTAAGTCGCTGCGTCGTCCTTTCAAGTACTGTAGGACGGCACCGGCATGAGGATAATTGACACCGCCTGTGAACTGGCGACCGGTCTGCATCATTTGCCAACCGGCATCGTGAACCGCCGCGGCGGTGTGATAGCAAGATCGGAGAATCGAAAAATGCTGAGCGACTTCGGCGTGGCGAGGCAAGATTTCCGAAATTTGAAAATCACCCCGAGTAGCGATTGGCTTAAACGGACCACGCACTTCCAACGGCGCATCGGGTTTCATATCAAACGTATCAAGCTGGCTGGGCGCCCCCAAATTGAACAGCATGATGCAAGACCGTTTGTCTTTGGTCGGATCCACCGCACCGCGTTCGGCCGCCGCAAGGTACTGAGGCAACCCCAGCCCGATCGCACCGAGCGTTCCGACTTGCAAGAAATCGCGTCGCGTAACACCGCCACAATCGTGTGAACGGCCGCTTCCGATGAGATTCAACATGACGGGGAAAGGATAGTTAGGGGTTGTGTGGAAGGGTTGACCGTGAATCGATCGGGCAGTACGACCATTGCAGCGGTATTTTAACCGCCAACAGCAGATCGTTAGTATAGCCGATTCGGCAAACCGTTGCGATAATCGGCGGCACAGCAATGCCGGGCATTTTTGCCGTGCAAACCATGCCAATGCGATGCCGCAGATTACCATCCGACGATTTCCGACGGTGTCATGGCCCAACTTGCCAAAGCGGCGCGATCACGATGCGGCTGTAACGATTGCAGCTACTTTCTGGACGTGAACGGCTTGCAGCCCGAAAAATTGCGACGTTTTCGGCGTTTTACGGTTGCCGACCGACCTAGGCTCCCAACGGTGTTCAGAACAAAGTTTTGCCCCGGGCAAACCGCTTCTGCGTTCGATGAACGCCCACTTTTCAATCTATTCTTAAAATCCCCAACGTATTCCATGGCCAGACGCAATGTCCTTGAGCATAACGATGCAACTGGCAACCGCTATCTGCGAACCGGCCTCGCCGCTTTCCAAAAACTATCTGAAGTGGCAGGCTTCCGTTCCGTATCACCGACAAGCTCAAATCGCGACGCTCGATCCATTGAAAAAACGACGGTAAACAAGAAATCAAACCGCCTGACGGTAGAACGCCTCGAAGCACGGATGATGTTTGCACTAGATGTGATTGACCAAAACATCAACGAGCTTCTTAACCCCCAGGTTCAAACCAGCAACCCAATTGTATCGAGCAGCAACCAAGCGCCCCGAATCACAACAAACGCGACTTCGCTTAGCGGTTCAACGACCAACGGAAAATCGGCGTTTCTGACTGTACGTGCCACGGATAACGAATCCCGAACTTTGTTGCAGTACTCTTGGCGAATGGTCTCGGGACCTCGAGATGCGAATCCTGTTTTTTCAGCAAACAACTCCAACGCCGCAGCAAACACTGCGGTCACTTTCAATCGCGCAGGACAGTATGCGTTTCAGGTTACTGTAAGAGACCGCGGTGGATTGACCGCGACCAGCCGCGTCAATGTCAATGTCGTACAGGTATTGTCCGACATTCGCGTAACCAATCCCAGAGGCTTCAGTCTTACATCAAA
>DNWZ01000530.1 GCA_003506095.1 Planctomycetaceae bacterium
TTGTCGTCCCGCAAGCTTCACAATGTTGCCTCGCTTTTGCTGGATGTGTTTCTACATGCTGTCGTATTACAACATGTAGAACTCTGGATCAAGTGTCGGTCGATGCAAAAAACGAAAACGATTTCCTATGCTCACTCGTCGTCACTGAAAGTCATCAGCGAGTCTGCAGGCAGGCGCGCCGTGGGTGGAGCTTCCGTGACAACGAATGGAAGCTACACCCGCGTGTAAACGGTCCTCGGTGAAGTCATCGCGTTCAGCGTTTCACTGACAACACGACAAGGATGAGCTCGGAGTTCGGATAGCTAAAAAAAATCACCCACGGTTTTGGGCGGGTGATTTTTTCTTGCGCTCAATCGCCTGCGCCGCCGTGGGCGCGAGCGATCCAGAGCTGCGCGACAGCCGTGACCTGCGGCACCGCTCACACCGCAGCGGGCTTGAGCAAAGCTTTTAGCCGATCGATCAACGCACTGGCCTGGCGGATCGTCAATTGCTCGATGCTCTGGACACCAAACTCGCGCTCGGCGTGGCTGATTAAGTCGACCTGCGCGGCGCTGGCGATCCGCCCAAGGGCACGCTTTTGCGCCGCAGTGGCGTTTCGGATCGGGTTGGGCTGGCGATCGTCGCTGGCTGCCCCGGCGTTTGAGTTCCTGCGGTCGCTCGCTCGGCTCGCGTCACTCGGTGGTGGCGAAACCTGTTGCTGGAATCGACGCTCGATGGCGAGCTCGTTTTCGACAGCCGCTTTACAAATACAGAACGCTTGGCTGATCTTGGTTTGCAACTGCAGGGCACTCCCGGGGTACTCGTTGCGATGCTCGTTGCGATACTCGTTGTCGTTGAGCTCAACTTCGATTTGGCAAGATGCCCCGAGACTTCCAAAGTTCGGTTGGCCGACTTTTTTGGATAGGCCGACAGATATTTTCATTGTCATGTGATTTCTTTTACTTTCTTAAAAAATAGACGGATACGTTGAATGAGCGACTTAGCGTCCGGTCGTCTCCACCTCAATCCTGTCGGGCGATCGCTGTGGCACGGGGACTCCCGTTAAGGGTTGCCAAACGTAAACCAGATGTTTGCCACGACAGACCACCGGGCGTTGGTCGCCATAACCCCATAAGTCGGTGATCCCGAGTCGGGCGGCGTGGCTGAGGTAGTGGCGGTTCATCGACGTGGATGTCGCCTTGCCGACTTGCAGCGTTCGGCTCAGCCGCACTCGCGTCTCCCTTGAACGCTCGTCACCGGCGGCGGTCAGGTCGACGTGGCCGTTCAGTTCGAGTGTTACCGGCGAGTGTTCGAGATCGTCGCCGGGGAGCTGTTTGAGATGCTTGACGATGAACGCCAAATCCTGCTTGTCGAAGTAAACCCGATTCGTCGCATTGTTAGGCTTGCTGATGATGCTCTCAACGTTGGGATAACGTCCTGCGGTTTGAAGCGACAGGCGGAGCGTCCACGTGCCAGAAAGCGTTTCCACTTGCTTTGCTGATTGTGCTGGCGTCACTTCGATCACCAAGCGATCGTCGATCACGCCACACGATACCTGATCCGCATCGCGTAAGATCGGCGAATCGAAGACATCGCTTGCCGGCAGCAGAATCGCCTGGTCACGCCAGGGGAACTGAAAGCCGTCAAAGCGAACCAGACGTCGGCCATCGGTACCCGTGACGGTGCCGTGGAGCGCGTCGAGCTGAACACAGGAGAGGGCATAACGCAGCGACTCATGATCGACCGCCACACAAGTCGCTGCCAAGGCTCGGATCAACCTTGCATCGACCGGCGACATCGGTGGCGTGGTTGCCAGTGGTTGGCAATCGAGATGCGGCANNAGTCGATTTCGACGTGACCGCGTTCAGCTTGGCACGCTTTCATCCACGAGTGCGAACAGGCGAACGGACGCACATAACGCGTTGTCGTTATCAGTCGCGACAGGCTCAACTCGCCACAGCGGATCACCAGCAGCGCGCCGTCGATGGTCGGGTGAAACTCGGTGACACAGTCGCTAGGCGATGATCGGGCGGCTCCCGGTTTGCGATTGCTTTTGAACCGTCGGCTGGCGAGCATTCGCGCCGCCTTGATCAGTTTGCAGGGAATCTGCATGGTAGGAAAATCTCCTAGAAAAGAATCAATCGGTTAGTTCATGGGTGATGGTGAAAGGGGCCACAAGCTTGTCGCCTGTGGCCCCGAAGTCGCACGGCTCTCGGGGCCGTGGTTTTCTTCTCCTGCTTGACTCGACTCGACTCAACTCGACTCAACTCGACTCGGAGCGTTGAGCGACGTCACCCGCACATGTCGAGGTAACGCTGCGTTTCGAGTTCGTCCCAGTCGACGACCAGCGGCTTACGCGTATCGAAGGTGTCGCGCTCCAGCGGCATCGGCTCGAGCTTGCTGAAGCCCATGCGGGCGATCCGTCGGCGATCTTCACCGGTACGACGGGCGACTTGTTCATCCAGATTTTCTTGCGGCATGACTTTTATCCTTTTTGAGAAAGGGTATGAGAAAAAGCCACAACCTCCCCGCCTGGCCCAAGGCCAGCACGGGGCGGTTGTGTTTCGAAACAACAACCGCCCCGCGAACGTCACGGGGCTTACAGACAAACGGGCTTTCACAAATCCAACTACACTGCGGGGCCCACCAACAGCGGCAGCGTCGCCGCGAACCGCTGCTGGGGTTCCGACAGCGTTGCATCACAAACCTGCACTTCCAGCGTGTGGATGCACCATCCAAACTGACCTGCCGATTGACCTGCCAACCGATCAGCAAAACCCTCCGGGTCTCCTACCATCAAGACATCCGTCGGCAGTTCGAGCACGTGAGCATCGATCCCGTCGGTATCCCAAACGATCTTCTGCACCCAGTAACGCGGGTGCCACAGCACCTCCGTTTGTAAAAGGTCTCTGGGTATAAGAATCTGCTCCGCTAATGTGCCAGCTCGCTAACGGGCCAGGTCGCTAACGGGCCAGCTCGCGATCGAGCCAGTGCTGAGTCAGCCACTCGATCTCCGCCTGGATCGCTTCGCTGCGAACGGCAAACGGCCCCAGCAGCGGGCCATCGCACGGTGACAAGTCGGCGGTCCACCGCCCATCGTCAGTCGGTTCGACATGCGATCCGCGACGAATCGATACCTTGCCGAGCTGGGCCAGGTCGATCCGCTCGTTGTAGATCGCTCGCACGTTTCCGGCAGTCGTGACCACCAACTGAACTTGGTCACCACTCATCGGGCCCGCCTTTGAATGCTGCGGCGTGGGCGATCGCTCATCCAGTGATCCAGCGAAGTCGAAACCTGAGCGAGTCCGGCGGAAACGTTGCGGCGGAGCGACTCCTGATCACGCAGGTTCTGTGGCCCGGCACCGCTGACCACGCCACGGGCACGTGCGACCAGCTGATCGAGCTGGGCATCGGAGTTGATATTCAAATGCTGAAACCGGTCGAAGAACTCCAGCAAGTTGGTCACCGCCGTATCGCGAAACACCTTCGGTTTGCCGTCCTCTTCTCCGGCCAGCTTGACGGCCAAGTGATTGACCAGCGTCGCCAGTTCTTCGGCGAATGCCGATTCGGCCAACTCGACCGCTTCGCTAAACCGCTGGCGGACCCGCAGGCATTCCGCTTGGTAGAGCTCCGGTGCCACTTGTCGCAGGTAATCGGGCGGATTGGATGACGGGTAATCCCAACGCAGTTCGAACAGGTCACTCAGGCTCGCGGGATAATCTTCCGAAGAAAACAGATCACCTAGTCGCAAGCGGGCTTGCTGGATCAATTCGCCATAGCACTCATCGAGATGCTCGACCGACTGGCGCAGCTCTTCGCTAAACTGCGACAACTGACTGTCGAACGAACTGACATCGCCACGGCGAATCAGTCGCACGCCCGGTTCGATGTAGGGCAGCGTGATGCCACGCCAATACGCCACCGCTTGGCTGCGGACCTTGGAGACCGCCTTGAACTTCGGGTGAGAAGTGTCGAGCAGTTTCTTGGCCGCCGAAAGCGATTTCAGATCGGCTTCGAACGCATCGGCCGCACGCCGCTTCTGCGTGTCGTCGAGCGTCTTGCGAATGCCCGGCCAGCGGATGTGCAGTCGCACGGCGGTCGTTTCGGCTTGCAGGCGGTCGCCTGGAGTTGAACGCGTGGTCGGTCGTGCATCGACCACCACATCATCAAGTACAGCGGTACTCATAATCATTCAATCCTTGTCATGGAAAGTTTTTGGAGAGTGAAATAGAAATGGAAATGGAAACGGCTTGTAGCGGCACGGCGCGAGCCGTCCGGTCTGATAAGCCGTGATAACGGAGGGCCTTGCGCCCTGCCGCTTGATCTGAAGCAGGTCACTGGCGACGATGCTCCAGTCGAGCATCAATCAGGGCATTGAGATCGCGGTGCGCAATCAGCGGACCGCTGCGTTGTGGCGGATCCTGGGGTTGACCTGGCGACGAATCCGGTGGCTGCTTTCGCTCGTAGACCGGCAGTAGCGGCGCAGAGTGGCCGATCAGCTCGTCGAACACCCTGTCGTCGATCGGATGGAACACCGGGTCGGTTTCGCTACGCCGGAGCAGCCTGGCGATCAACCACAGCGGCAGCAGGCAGAGCCCCAAGCCACCGATTTGCAAAATCGCTTGGGCGATGATTGGGTCACGGCGTTGCTCTTTGGCCAATTGACGCCGGTCCTCGTCCAGCCGCTGCCGGAGTTTTAGCGATTGCCGCCGGTCCTCATCGAGCCGCTGCTGTGCCTCCATCCATTCACGCCGAGCCTGAGCGTCTTGGATCACCAACTCGGTTGCGGCCCGATTCACTTCGCCCTGCATCCGCGTCAGTTCCCTGTCAGGCCCGCAGCCAGTCGAAACCAGCAGCGGCCCAGCCGACAAGACACACAGTAGCGGAACCTTAGAACGGATAATCATCCGCATTGTCATGCGACCTCCGCCGGACGATGCGCCGCAGGATCTCGGTCAATCCACGCTGACGACGTCGCTCGTGAATCACCACGCCAATGGCCACGGCGACCAAGGCCGCCAGGCAAAACAGAATCAGGTGCACGGTAGACAAGATCACGATTGAAAATCTCCTTCTAAACGAGAAACCAGGTAAACGAAAAGAGCCGTGGCCCACCGAATCATCGCTAGCGACGACCGGTAAGCCACGGCTCAGGGGATGGAAACAACAGACTCAGTTCACCGACGGCTTGCGGTTCACCTTGCGACGGCCCGACTCGCTGTGAGCCGACTCGCTGTGAGCCGTGCCAGCGGACTTCTGGCTGCGATAGACACCGGTCTGTTCGGCCGACAAACAGCGGCCATCGGCCCACTGACGCA
>DNWZ01000785.1 GCA_003506095.1 Planctomycetaceae bacterium
TGGTTCAATTCACGCGGGCGACGGCGGTCGATTGGGCACCCCACCGGATCACCTGCAACGTCATTTGTCCGGGCGGATTCATGACCGAGCCGAACGTGCTGTGGTCGCAATCGCACCCAGAAGTGATCTCGGGATTTCGTCAGCAGATCCCGCTGGGCGATTTTGGCCAGCCCGAGGATTTGGGTCCGTTGGCCGTGTACTTGGCCAGCGACGCTTCGCGGTACATGACCGGCGCGACGCTGGTTATCGACGGCGGCTACTCGTTGTGGTGAACCGGAGCGTCGGCGGATCGGTTAGCGGCTTGACGCCTGGGTAACGGTTCGGGCGAAACTGATCGTCTTGCCGGTTTGCAATCCCAGACATTCCAAGACTTGGACTAGCTTGCTACTTCTGCGCGTCTGCAAAGTAGAAGCGAATGGAATGAAACGAAAGTTGCGATATCAGAAATATTATGCTTTTTGGGTGAATTAACGCCCTATTGAATGTTGCGATGCGTAATCCAAATTTTTCGACTGCTAATAAATCCCCAATAAACGCAATGCAAGAACGCGGCGTCTTGATTGAGCAGTGGCGTGCGCTTATGAGAACTGGAGTGCTGTTATGCGAAGCGCGTCGTTGCCGGTTGCGATTCGCCCAAATGTACGCCGCATCATAGTGGGAAATTGAAGCGCCATTCGTCTTAGACACTACCGTCTCATAGTGGTCTGTTTCAGGGCAATTGCCTGCTTTCGAAGGGCCGTAAGTCGTTGCTACAGAAGAGCTTTGCGATGCAGCTTGCGTGTGGTTTTGACTCATCGCCTTGTGTCCAAAAGATCCTCAAAGCGGCGGCCAAAGGCAAGTGATTTGCGAGCCATGACGGGCCCCAAATCTTAAGCTTGTCGGGACTGCGTGCATGTGCTTCTGACGCTTGATGCGGTTATAGCAGTGGGGAACCATTTTGCAACTTATCTTCTTGTTTGTTCCGAATGATTTTTTTCAATGCCCGATGGAAGTGGCACGCTCTACTTTGGTGGGCTGACGTAAGCACAACAGCCTTACGAGATTCGATTGGCGCGGTGCTGATCTGATTCCCCGCCTGATGAAAAACTTATAGGAAGGAACTGATGATGAAAAGTTTTCGATTCAAAGTTACCAGGTTGATGGCGACTGGTTTGGCAGCCTGCTCTTGCTCAGCGGTCAGTGCTCAATCAGTCGATCAGGTCGGGCAAAACTCGTTGCTTTCTGCCATAAATATCAGCGATCATGACTCCGTCGCCGCGGCGGCAAATCATCCAACGATCGACATGAAGTCCATTTGCAATCCACGCAAGCAGTGTGGACCGACCAGGTACTTTCAGGCCGAAGCGATGTTCTTATCGCGTCGGTATGACGCTGCGCCAGCCCTGTTCAGTTTAGGCCGTGCGACGGCGGTGGCTTCCAATGAGGAGTGGGAGGACACCGCATTCGATGGTGACTCAGTCACTAATGACGGTGAGTTTGAGTTCATCAATTGGGGTATCCAGGAGAACAGCTTTGGGTCGTCGACCTCCCTGGATGGGAACTTTGGACAGGCAGACCAGTTGACCGGGATCCCACGTTTGACCCTCGGCATCGTCGGTGAAAACGGCCTGGGCATCCAAGGTCGGTACTGGCGAATGGAAAACTCGATTGGAAGCTTC
Source organism: Planctomycetaceae bacterium (assembly GCA_003506095.1). Classification (GTDB taxonomy): domain Bacteria; phylum Planctomycetota; class Planctomycetia; order Pirellulales; family Pirellulaceae; genus UBA6163. The sequence goes on from DNWZ01000785.1 coordinate 1,659, forward strand.
GGGCTTCCGGTTAACTTTTCGAACGTGCCGCCCTATCCAAGCTCCACATCGGACGTCGACTGGACAGACGGTGCACTTAACAGGCTTACCGGTTTTGAGCACTTCTCTGCTGAAACGATCGATCTCGAGCTTTCCAAAGACTTCTGCGTTTTCGGCTGGAGCGGATTAGCGACCTTTGGTGTTCGGCACGGATCCTATAACAATTACCGCATCAACGCGGTCGATGGCGGAATCCAAACAGGGGCACCTGGCATCGGTGCGCCAACGGGCTCAGGCGATGATCTTCTCAACACGTTTCACACGGCGGACTATGATTTGGGCAGTCGGCAAGCGGCGTCGTTCCGGGGCACCGGATTGACCACCAGTCTGACAGGGATGCGGCCATTCGCGTTCAATCCTCAGTTTGCTTTGTTCGCGTCGATGCGTGGTTCTGTGCTGTACGGTGATTCGGTGAACTCGGCCCAGACTTACGCCGCGATGGAAAGTTTCTATAACTCCGACTTCGCCAGTGAAACCGAAACGCTCCGATCCAGCAATGAGCTGTACATTGCCGAACTGCAATTGGGTTCGCAGTGGTCCAGGAATGTCAACTTCCTGAATGGTCGGGTGTTTGCTCGCGCTGCAGTGGAATACCAATTTTGGCGGAACAACGCTGCCCAAGCGAATGCCGCATCCGTCGCAGGCGACCTCGGATTCGTCCGGCCGATCACGGATTCTTCCGGTGACGCCGGGGGCATCGGTGTAACTCAAGGCGATTCGATAGCAAAGGGCTTGGCGCAAGAGTTTGACATGATCGGTGCCTCGTTCTCAGCCGGGTTTGCATTCTAATTCCGGCGGTCGGTCTCCGTTTGTCCTCGTCGCTGCTCGAACGGCAAGGTTTCGAGCAGCGTTTTTAAATAAGCTTGCTTGCCACGAGCCAAAGCTCTTTCATTTAGCAGGCCCGTGGATTGGCGTCCTGATAAGATTTTTTGTAGGTTTTTGGCGGCCTTGTTGGATCTATTGGAAATTCCATCCGTTGAAGCACGAGTTGTCGAGACATGTGGGGCTAAAGATCCACGCCCAGTTTTTCGACAGCCCTCTTTCGACAGCACTGGAATCCAGTTGGTACGGGACCACCAAAGAACCTTCGATGGCTTCCGCCAGTTTCGGCACCAAAGAACTGTGTGGCTCCGTTCATATGCCGCACAGATTCCACGAAAACATGCTATGTCCCCCGAGCCTGTCCCTCCGAGCCTTTCCCTCCAATGAATGGAGTTCTGGCGAATCCCACTACGGTAAGTTAATTGCTGCCGCTCGCCTAACAACCGTGTTTAAGTTCCGCAGTCAAAAGAACGGATCAAAACGAGAGCGCCCACAACTTGGAGTCAAATAAGTTAAGATGTGATGATCGTTCCAAACGATCGCCGACGGGCAAGGCTTGTCGTGCGGGGTAACTCAACCAGTTGCGGAGAACCGATGATGCGTCGCCGAGCGTTTCTTCAAATTGCCGGGCTAAGTTCCGTCGCGGCAACAGTCGGCTATGGCATGGAAAACGAAGCTCCAGTCACGGCTCGGATCGATCAAGGTCTCTTAAACGCCCGCAATCGGAATCGTTCGACCGTCGTCTGCCAGAACGGAATCGTCTGTGCCAGCCAGCCCTTAGCGGCTCAGGTCGGCATCGACATTCTGAAAGCAGGTGGCAATTGCGTTGATGCCGCAATTGCCGCCAATGCGATGCTCGGTTTGACAGAACCGGCCAGCAATGGGATCGGCGGCGATCTGTTCGCGATCATCTGGAGCGAAAAAGATCAACAACTGTTGGGGCTCAACTCCAGCGGACGATCGCCGTATGACTGGAACCTGAAAGCCGCACAGTCGTTGGGGCTTGCGTCGATTCCACGTGAATCGCCGCTCAGTTGGAGTGTGCCGGGATGTGTGCGTGGTTGGAGCGAGCTCAACCAACGGTTGGGTAAGCTGACCCTCGCCCAATGCCTAGAAGCGGCGATCGACTACGCCAAGGCAGGCTTTCCGCTTTCGCCAATCATCGCAGGAAGCTTTGACTTCGACCCCCAAGCGTCGCCGAGTCTAACGAGCGTCTTTCATCCTGACGGGAAGCGACCTCAATACGGCGACATCTTTAAAAATCCGCTCTTGGCGGCTTCTTACGAGGCGATTGCCAAAGGCGGGGCGGCTGCGTTTTACGAAGGTGAAATTGCAGAACGAATCGTTGCCAAGTCGCAAGACTTGGGCGGCAGGATGAGTCTGAAAGACTTGAGTGATTGCCAAGCCACTTGGGGCGATCCGGTCAGCAGCAGCTACCGCGGATGGGACGTGTGGGAGATTCCACCCAACGGACAAGGGATCGCCGCGTTGCAGATTTTGAACATCTTAGAACAGTTTGACATCGGCCAGCTCAAACCGAACTCAGCCGAACACCTTCACCTGTTCATCGAAGCGAAGAAACTCGCGTTCGAAGACCGTGCCCAGTATTACGCCGATGTCGATTTTGCCGAGGTGCCGATCGAGTGGCTGATCTCGAAAGAATATGCCAAGCAGCGGGCAAAGCAGATCGACCCCAAACTGGCCCGCGCGAAACTGACGCATGGCGATCCCGATCTGGACTCGGATACGATCTACCTTTGCGCCGCTGATGGTGAAGGCAACATGATCTCGCTGATTCAAAGCAACTATTACGGCTTCGGCTCGACGATCTGTCCCGATGGTGTAGGCTTTCCGATTCAAAATCGCGGACAAGCTTTTTCACTCGATCCCAAGCACCGCAATCGACTGGAGCCACATAAGCGGCCGTTCCATACAATCATCCCAGCCTTCATGACGCGTGACGGGCGACCAGTGATGCCGTTCGGAGTCATGGGAGGCGACTTCCAGCCTCAAGGGCATGCCCAGGTCGTGATGAACATGATCGACTTTGGCATGTCACCGCAACAAGCGGGCGACCAACCGCGGATCGAACACGTCGGCAGTTCGAGTCCGTGGGGAGAAAAGTCGACCGATGGTGGCGAATTGACATTCGAACGCGGGATCACTGCAAAGGTGAAGCAAAAGCTCGCTGAAATGGGGCACAAAGTGCGGCCTGGCGTGGGTGCCTTTGGCGGTTATCAAGCGATCTGGCGATTAGATAACCCGCGGCGATACTTTGGAGGTTCCGATCCCAGAAAGGACGGCGCTGCGATTGGCTACTGAGTTGCCCTCGTCATTGCGATCCACCGAAGTGTCTGCTGCGTTTAACGGCCGGGACCCGTTGCCTCAAGGTTCACGGCTTGATTTGAACGGTGCTGGTCACCATTGCATCACGCTGATCCGTCACCGCGATGAACCATGTGTTCGCCTCTGCAGGAGGCTTGGCAACCGTGACAACATTCGTGTCGATCTCGGCGGGCAAGCTTTGCCAGACTCGCTTTGAACGCAGTCCTGTGTCGGTCGTGTAATGCAAAGCAGCCGACTTCAGTGGCACCGCACTTGTGTATGTCATAAGGATCTTGTCATGATCAACCGTCGGTTCGCCAGTCCGGGCCAGCGGCTTCCTGTCACGACAAAACGAATCGATGAACATACCAATTTCTTTCGGTTCCCAACCGGCCGGATGACTGTGACGCATGTTCACCTCGATTCGCATCTGCTTCGGACCAGGAACCACATCAAAACTTTTCTGGTAACTATCAAGCGGATAATGAACATCATTGGTGCCGTTGACGAATAAAATTGGCACGCGGCATCCAGTGAGCAGGCTCGACGGATCGTATGCATCGATCCACTGCTTACGTCGCTCCTGAAGCTTATCGATCGCAGGTTTTTGCACCGACTCTCCCTCAAACAAAAACCCGCATCCATAAACGGGCACGGCGGCCTTGAAACGATCATCAACCGATGCGACAAGGCATGTCGTGTAGCCACCCCAACTGATCCCCGTTACTGCGGTGCGGTCAACGATCACTTCAGGGAACGAGCGCAGCAGGGAGTGCGCGCGGACGACGCTTGCGACGGCGTGATACGGCCAATCATCAGAGTGATCGCCGCCGATGCTGTCGAACTTCGCAGGGTGCCCCTGATCGGGACCACCGTTTGGCAATCGCATTCGTGTATCGGGTCGGCTCGATTGATTCGCAATAGGAATTCCTGCGGAGTCGTAAACGGGGTCGATTGGTCGGCTTCCAGCAAGATCCATTGCGATCGCAGCGTAGCCGCGTTTGGCCCACAAAAATGTCCATTCCGCAAACGCGGTTCCACCACCCCCATGGATTAATACCACACCCGGAAATTGGGCGTCGGCGGAAGCGTCTCCCAGCGTCGCAGGGGAGGCATAGAAGGCAAACACCTCTGTCTCGTGACCATCAAACGGTTCGCCTGCGTACAACAAAGAATGCACGGGACCGTCTTGCGACTGCCAACGCATTTGCGGAGCTCGTTTCAGATTCGCTAAGTTCCATCGGTCGATTGGTTCGATCCGTTGGATTGGTTGCGATTGCTGCTCTTGAGCTGTCGATACGCCCAAGCGAAGCACGCAACATCCGACGATCATTGCAAATAAACGAACCGAGGCGAATGGCTTGAACATGAGATGTTGATTGGCGAAGAGGGAAGCCGTCGCCACCGTCTGCGGTGGCGGGACTTTCAGTGTAGTCCTCGTTCACGCACTATGCACGCTGGCTGCCTACTCGCGTCACTTATTAATCACCGGATGCTTCAAGCGATTCAATCGCCGATCAGACGCTGTGTGCGAAACCAATGGGTTGCGTGATCGGTCCAGCTGGAAATCTGCGAGCCTGCGACTGGGCGAATCCCGTAACCGTGACCACCGTTGCCGTAGATGTGCAATTCCGAGGGGATCCCGTGCTGCTTTAGGCCAACATAGAACATCACGGCCCCGAGCGAGGAGGAACGGTCGTCGTGCGTATGCACCAAAAACGTGGGCGGACAGTCTTCTGGAACTTCAACGCCATCAACGAGTCCCGCAGTTTTGTCATCGTAAATGTTCCAAGGATAAACGAGTACGGCGAAGTCAGGTCGATGCGATACCGCGTCGATGCCATCAATCGCCTTATAGCTGAGCTTGCCTCCATCACAAAGTAATCTTGCGCCCACATGGCCGCCCGCTGAGAAGGCGACGATGCCTATTCGGTTCGGTTGCACCTGCCAGTGATCGGCCTGAGACCGAACAAGGGCGATAGTTCGTTGGATGTCTTGCAGTGGCTTGATCCATCCAGGAGTCTCGGCATCCTGTGTTGTGCGGTAGCTCAGCACAAACGCTGTGATGCCGTGATCGCTCAGCCACTGCGCAGCTTCGGTTCCTTCTTTGTCTGGAACCACTTTGGTAAACCCGCCGCCGGGTAAAATGATCACCGCTGTGCCGTTCGGCTTTTTGGGTTGATGAACGGTGAAAGTCGGGCGCGTGATGTTGACGACGCGAGTGACCGTCGGAACTTCTTCAGGTTTTGCGGGAAGTGCTTCGCCGATCAAGCGAGTCGTTTCACCAGGCGCTAGGTCTGGCCACACGTTAATCGGCTCATTTGATCGGCTGATTTTGACGGAGGAAAAACAGAGGGCGACAGAAAGAAATGCGGATGCAAGTCGATAGGTCATGGCGTTGAGCTTTGAGGAGTCACGACAGATGTCGTCACGATCGGGTTTAGGGAAACGAACACCAGTCTAGTAGATCCATCACCAGTGCAAACTGGCGTCTCGTGGCACGTCGATTACGCGCATGGCCTGTGCGGATTTGTTCAGTAGCTTGGCGATCGAAAGCGGGTAGGTTTGGGTAAACGCTCGAACCTGCTCTTCCACGATTCCATAACACCGGATGACCTTGGTGTGCTGAAAGGATTTGAATCAAGGCATCACCAATAATCGTGAGTCAATTTCGCAAGCGATGCTCGCAAGTGAACTTCAACCAGAATCATGCATCGCGCCCAATGATTTTTATTTTCCGCGAACCAGCAAGCGATTGTCGGAGTCACATTCAAATGCCTGAACACACCCCGTCGTGCAATAAACTAGACGCCTCGGCCTGACTGCGATGACTGTCCGCCGAACCGCGGTGCGGCGGATGTGAAAAGTTACTCGAGAAATTTCGGTTTCCAGAAGTGGAGGATTTTACACACCGATCTTTTTATCGCTGCTTTCATTGCATTTTCGGCAGGCAATCCATTTTATGTCGCAGATCACCGCCGCGCCCGCCATGCCCGCAGATCGCTCCGCTCGTTCGCGTTTTAATCAACCCACGAGGTACCCTCTGAAACTGCAAATCATTCAAACGCTTGACCGCCAACAGATCGAACGACAATTCTATTCGCCTCAGTCGTACTCGCTTTTAAGCATTCGGCGTCCTGGCAGTCGGTTCGCCGGCGAACTGGTCACGGCCAATCGAGTGTCGCGTTGCGATTTGATGCTGCACGAGTGGGACGTCGACGCCCCGCCCTATCCTTTGCCACCTGTTGCTCTGTCCAGTCGCCAGGCGTTAAAAATCGCTGACTTTGTATCGCAGCAACGCCATCTTGCCAACCAATTGATTGTTCAGAGTGAGTTCAGCAGCAGTCAATTGTCAGCAATCGTTGAAACAATTGGTGATTGGACAGGAGTCTTTATCGATCGCCCTCGCGATTGGCCGCAGGTGCACAAACCGACTCGAACATTGTTGGAGATGGCGTTGGATAGCCTCGATTTTGCAGGTAGTGATCATGTCGGTTTCGCGGATCGCCAGAACAGCGAGCACAACGAGATCCTGCGACTTCTGGGGCTGATCGTTTCTCTTACCAATGTGAGCCTGATTGCCACAAACCGGACCAACCATTGCTTTACAGTAAGCCCTGAACGCGTCTGCAGCATTGATACTGCGTTGGGTGTGTCGCTCGATCCAGATTCATTCGTTTGCTGCCCTGTATACCCAAAAGACTCCCTCTTCGGATCCCAAGAAAACTTGCGAACTTTGCTTGTCGCGCATGAGCGTCGCGTTTGCGGACAAGGCGGATGCGATGTCTGTTTGGAATCGCTCCGGCGGCGGCCTTCGCCCGTCTGTTTGTCATTGATTCTCGATTCGTGTCATCTGCCGCCGACTCTTGTGAAGGTGCATCAGGCGGGAGCGACTTGGGCGATCATTACCAATCGGAAAATGATCAGAGCAATAATCCGACGCGCTGGCGAGGATTCGACGATCGAAGTCACATCACCTCGCGGCTGCGATGTTGTGCTTTTGACATTCGGCCCCAGCAAAGCGTGCGAAGCATTACGGGAGATCTACCGTTCGCTTTGAAATCCGAAACCGAACACGCGATCCGCAGAACTTGTCAAAAAAACTCCCAACACTCGCTCATAACGAACCTGGTCGCTATGTTTCGCATCCCTACTGGACGTCACTTTTCCTGCTTTTTGCTTTCGGAGAACCGTATGAAACCGAGCCTGCTTATTTGCTTAGCGTTGTTGTTTTTTGGTTTAATCGGCTGCGGCCCCGCGATCAACAAAAGCAATTACGAACGCATCGAATCGGACATGACGCTAAGCGAAGTCCAAGCGATCCTCGGCAAGGGGACGGAGCAAGGCAGCAGTGATGCCAAATTCGGTGGGCTGTCGATGTCTGCCAAGATTATGGTCTGGCAGGCTGATAATCAGATCATCACGATTTCGTTCTTAAACGACAAGGTGAATGCAAAGGCTCAAGTTGGTCTCTAGCCAGACCTGCCGAAAGCGTCCAATGTTTTCCTTGCATTCAAAAGCTGCGAACCATTCATTTTCCTCAAGCCCATACGCTTTGCGTGCCGTCATTGTGCACGATCGCCAGACTGGTTGCCGTGTTAACTCGATTGCAGAGAATGGTTTTTCGATAGGCTGTAAAGCCACTGTTCACCTTTCAGCGGAGATGCGTAGTGTCCCATATTGTATTGCTCGGAGACTCGATCTTCGATAATGAGTCTTATGTGTCGAATGGTCATTCCGTAATCGAACATCTGAATCAATTGCTGCCAAGCGATTGGCGTGCGACGCTGCTGGCCGTTGACGGAGCGATCTCCGACTCAGTGCTGCTGCAAACGGAGCGTTTGCCGAGTGATGCGACACAACTTGTGCTCAGTGTTGGTGGCAACGACGCGTTACGCATCGCGTCGAGCCTGTTCGCCAGTCGTTCCGCAGATGTAAGGGAGGCTTTAGGCCTTCTGCGACAGGTCGTCGCCCGATTTTGTCATCAGTATTCCCAAGTGCTCGATCGACTCAGCGGCACCGGCCTGCCATTGACCGTCTGCACGATTTACGATTCAGTCCCGAATCTTGGTGAAGCCGAGTTGGCAGGTCTGGCTGTTTTCAACGACATCATCACCCGTGAGTGTTTCAAACGGCGAGCGAACCTGATCGACCTGCGTTTACTTTGCGACGCGCATGAGGATTACTCGGAAATCTCGCCGATCGAGCCATCGCATCAAGGCGGATTAAAGATTGCCAAAGCCATCGTTCGGCGTGTGGTGCGAGGCGACGCAGACTCTACCACAATGATCTGTCACGATTGAGAGCTTGTCCGAAAAGGGGGCAAACGCTTTGGAGGCGAGTCGATAGCATTGGTTTTTTGGCCTCGCCGGAGAGGGGCAGACCCCTTTTCGGATAGGTTCTGAATGCGAACGACCTACGATGACGGCAACGGTTTTGAATTCCTATGGCGATCCGTAAACACTCGAGTTGAAGGATGTTTTGCATGGTACTTGGGCTCGACCTGGACGGCGTTATCACAGACGCACCACACTTTTTTTCGGCCTGGACGCATTCTTGGCCAGGGAAGGTGATTGTGATCACCTACCGTCGCGATCGTCAAAAAGCGATTGCGGATTTGGAAGAGCGGACCATTCGGTACGATGAAGTGGTGCTGGTCAATCGTTTTGAAGCAAAAGCGGAAGTCATTGCCGAATATGGTGTCACGATGTATGTCGATGATCAGCCAGAAATGCTGAAACACGTGCCGGCGGGCGTTCAAGTGATGCTGTTTCGTAACGAAGGCAATTACGACTTCGGTGATTGCCGCTGGATGTTCAGCGGTGAAACCGGCAAGCAGGTTTGTTGAGCGTTAACGACGTGTACGGCGCTGGGTGCGGATCGCGTGAGAAGGGCTTGACTCATTCGCTAGGTTGGTCATGAAGTCGCCTCGATTCCGTAGTGGGATTCGCCAGAATTCCCTACGTATTAAATGGAGTTTTGGCGAATTCCACTACAGTAGATTAATTGCCGATCATTGGCCGCCTATTGTGTGGGTTGCCTTTTTTGGTGATTCAGAATCGTTTGAATGTTGGGCGACTGAAAGCCGCTTGCTTTGATTCCCTTACCTGTTTGCTCGTTTGCCGCAATTTTCGTCATATTGGAACGATGCACTTCGTCCAGCAACGCTTCGGCCGGCATTCCGGAAACGATCGCGTCACCGATCAGCAAGTACATTCGGTCTGCCCAAGCATCTGCAGCAGCAACCAAGTCGCTTTCGTTGTGAGCCTCGATCCATTCCGCCAATTCCTCGATAGCCATCAAGGCTCGCTTGGCAACTTCGGATAGGCTCTTGCTGCGACGAGACTCAATGATCTGACGCAGGTCTTGAGCCAGTTCGCGATCGGACTCCGCGTGGTGGTTCAGGAGCCGCGGTTCATCGGAGATCACTTCTTCGATTTTTCGATGAAATTCGCGAACGAGTTCAAGTTGACGTTTCATTCATCACTCTCCGCTGAGTAGAGCTGTCGCATATGGTCGGCGACCGTGCCGCCTTCGGGGTGCTCTCGCGAAGGAGCGGTAACGCATTTCAAAGCTGTCCAAGCAAGCTTACGCAGGTCATCGTCATCGTCGTTTTCTTGGATGTCTTGCAAACGAGAGCGATCGCTTCGCGCGTGTCGCAAACCGAGATCTCAGGCCAATCAAGCATGCGGTCCCAGCGATCGGAGCGCAAGTCACTAACCCCTCGCTCAATGCTTGCTGACATTAGAGGAGGTGCGGCGAGCATCCTCATGACTCGCGGAGGCCGCTTTGACGCTCGTCAAGGTTGATCCCTAATAGCACGCCACCGCCTGCGGCGACATCGACCTGGCCCCGAGCGACGATGAGGTCCTGCAAGCCCAACCAGCGGTCATTCCCTATTTTGTCGACGCAAGCGACCGGATCCGTATCCGGCCAGGTCGACTCGTCGAACATCATTTCCAGATAGTTCAAAAATTCGGCTTGCAAGACTATCTCCACTTTGAGGGCTCGTTTTAAAACGTATCTATCGTATCGGCTCTAGCAACAAACCATCGCTTTGACAAAATCTTTGACAAGTTTCGCTGCCGGCAAATTCAACCAGCCAGTTTGCCGGTCTGTTGGCTGAGCATTTACCGCTGATCGACGAAGATGAAATTGTTAACGCCGCGATATAACGTCACTCCCAATCCTGAGCAGGTCGGCACGAAAACTTTGGCAAAACAAAAGTAGCCGCATCGCGTTAGCGATGGTTGGTAGGAACCGGGGTTAACGACGAGTGGACACTTGATATCGCATTCTAGGTTACTAATGGCACCTGATGTTTTGTTTCAAAATCGTTCGCTGACTGGTAATCGCAGACGCTTACCAAACCAAAAATCTTTCCTATTTCACGCATACCGACGACAAGCAAACACAAACGGTGAACGAAGAACTCGGGCCGCTCATGCTGGATCGACTCGACCAGCAAGTCCCCGCGATCGAACCGTTGATTCCGAAAGATTCAGAACAAGGTTTTGCTTATGCTAAAGGTATTGGCAAGCGTTTTTGGGATGGTGAGGTAGCGATTAAAACGGACGCCGCTTTATGATGTGAGTATAAAAGACGGTTCTTGCACTTAAAGACACCTCGTCGACGACAAGGCACAGTTACCTCATCAAGGAATCTGCCGCCGCAAATTTATAGTTTTGATTGCCGATCATTCATCATTCATCATTCATCA
>DNWZ01000309.1 GCA_003506095.1 Planctomycetaceae bacterium
TAAATCCCCGTGCAATCGCCCTGCTAAGCAACTGGTCAATCCGGCGGACGTTGAGGACGTGTTTCAAAAGACGAGTATTGTGTTATGGAAGAAGATGCAGGATTTCGATGCCCAGGGAAGCTTCTTTCATTGGGCGTGTGGCATCGCCTTCAATGAAGTCCGTAACTTCCTCACCGTACAGCGGCGGAGTCGTCTGCATTTCGATGTCGAACTGGTTGAGCTGATGGCGCGCGAAGCTGCCGAAGAAGAATCGCTCTCGGAATCGCGGTTGGATGCTTTACGCCGTTGCCTAAGTCAACTCTCTGAGCGACAACAGTCGATCCTCCATCAGTGCTACGCCGGTACGGAGTCGATTACCGAGGTCGCACAACAACTGGGACGCGAACGAACGGCGCTCTACAAGCAACTCGCCCGCCTCCGCGAAAAACTTCTCGCCTGCATTCGTCTGCAGATCCGCCAGGAGGGAGCGGCATCATGAGTGATGAGACACTCCAGCAACCCATCAACGCTCTGATCAATGGCACCATTACGGAGGCCGAACACCAGTCGTTGCAAAAATATTTGAAGGAAGACGCCACGGCCCGCTCGATCTTCCGCGAGCGGATGGATATCGAAGCGGGCTTAAGGACTTGGGCCGCGGACATTGGTTCGCAACATCAAGTTCTGATCAGCGATTCAGCGAGCAAAAAGAGTTTGCGAACCGCCTGGGGTTGGCACATCACATGGATCGCCACGGCCGCTTCAATCCTCGCAATCGCCGTGTGGTGGACTCAGCGATTAGATCAAGGCCAACCAAATTTGGCGGGTCAGCAGAACAAGCCAACGCCGCAGGCGACTCAGCCGACCGCACTGCCACTAGGGAAATGGATCGCTCAAGCGGACTGCGTCTGGCAGCAACCGCCATCGCTTCCCGATGGAATGTTGGGCGCCGGTATGATCAAGCTAACCTCTGGGGCCGCCGAGCTTCGTTTCAATTCGGGAACGAATGTTGTCCTTGAAGGTCCTTGTGAACTGCTCATCAACACTGCCGACTCGGCGCGACTCCTTGCAGGCAATGTTTTTGTTAACGTTACGGAAGTGTCCAATGGTTTTCTCCTCGAAACCCCCGAAGCCCAGATCATCGACGAAGGGACACAGTATGCGGTGACTTTGGATTCGCAGGCGACCGAGGTCCATGTCTTTGATGGCAGTGTGATCTGGACGCCTTCCAATGCGAATGTTGACTTCGAGGACAGGATCACCACCGGTGAAGCGAGACGCTACCTTCGAAGTGAACCAGGCCGAGCGAATCACATCCCCCTTGGGCAACGGCAATTTGTGCGACGCATCGAAGAACGCGTCCGTGAGGCAGGCGGCGGAGCGTTAATCGCCTATGACGGATTCGAGAATCTCGCTGGCCAGCTTCGGCGAGACCGCAGCGGTTTCGGTTGGACCGGTGGCTGGGAATCTGCCGGTCGTGATCGCGGACCGCTCGCCGAAGTTATCGATGCTCCAAATGGGATTGTCTTCGGCAAAGAACGTTCAGGCCGTAGACTGCTGTCGCTGCAAGGCGGAGAAAGTTTGCGAAGGCAATTTGCCAAGCCGATTGAATTGAGCCCAGGCGAGACAATCTTCGTTAGTTTGTTGGCCAGTCGACAATCTTCTGGCAAGCAGTCGTCAGACAAACAGCCTTCCAGCGATAGCAAGGACGACGAACCATCCGCTGCCATACAAATTGTTCTGGAACCTGATTCCGTGTCACCAAGATTCACCCGCCGCCATTCAGTCTCTTTTGGCGTCGGGTCCGAACAGCAATTGTTTCTGAATAACTCTGGCACGATCGACGAAACCGCAACGTCACTCGTGGTCGGTGAGCCACATCTGTTTGTTTTCATGCTCCAAGCGGAATCAAACACTACCACCGCGAACTTACGAGTTTACCGAGCCAATGAGCTGGTCGATGAAACTCAGCCATCCGTTTGGACCGTCTACGGAACAGCGTCGACTGGGCCGATGAAGTTCGCGTCGATTCGACTTTCGCTGGGCACGCGCGCAGCCGCTCAAATCGATGAACTGCGAGTAAGCAACTCGTGGAACGCAGCCGTCGATCTCGCTAATTGATTACGAGGATATCCGCACCAAAATTCGCAACTTTGGTCCGCCTGGTGGCTCGGACTAGCTGAAAAAAAGAATCCCGAGTGAGTCGGAAAGGGAATAACCCAGAGTCGTTAACCCAGCGATTTTCATAACCCAGAGACTCTGAGAGTATTTGTCTCTGGTTGGCCCCCAGAGAGGGGCTGTTTTGGCGAGAGTTGCGACCGGAAATTGAGTCTCTGGAGAGTGGTCGAGAGCCGGGAGATTGCAGGAAAACACGAAAAAAGCCGGTGTTTTGCGTTGCTGCAAGACACCGGCTTCTTCGAATAACCTACTGTGGTCAGTTTCCTAACCAAACAGAGAAGTTGCGGGGACAGGATTCGAACCTGCGACCTCGAGGTTATGAGCCTCGCGAGCTACCGGGCTGCTCCACCCCGCGTGAAATCGATCGCGCTGAAAGCGCGCGTTATCGGACTGTATTCCCTTGCGTTCGGAAGATCCGGCGGCGACCTACTCTCCCGTGCCTTGAGACACAGTACCATTGGCGCTGAGAGTT
>DNWZ01000414.1 GCA_003506095.1 Planctomycetaceae bacterium
ATCCAACTTGGGCGTAGTGGACGAAGCCATCTCACAGTTCGCCCAGTTTTGCACACGCGATTTGCACCGATTGGATCATCATCTCGCAGGTGGTGATTTTTCATCACAACGTGAACACCAATATCTACGCACATTGCAATCAACCCATCATTGCAGTAAAAAGAATCGGCAATAAGGATATCTCCTTTCCTGAGCGAAAATCGCAGTTGATGCCATCCACAAGGCTGAATTCTTCGAAACTCTAGGCACTTCGAATTCGACCTGGTTGGCAACCTCACCCGGCGAAAATGCAAACTGTTCCCGGCCGAATTATGACTGTATGGATTTTTAACTCCTTTGAGGGAATGGTGGCCGAAGTGTAGGCTTCGATGTGTTCTTGCTGTTCGTCGATTCGCTCGTTGCCAATTCGAATGGCGACGCGTTGACACTGTTTGGCCGAAACCTTCAGTTCGGCGAGGTCTTCCAAGTTGCGACTGGCGGTGGCGTAAGAAGAATCGCGAGCCACCGCGATGCTGATCTTGCGAAGCATAGCGGGTATGTGCAGATGATCGAGGTCACACTGCAGTGTTCTCATCTGAGGGGAAAAAATCGAGGCGGCAAGCCTCGCAGTGCAACACTTTCGTTTTGAAATTCACTTTGCCACGTCAGATTTGCAACGATCGATGCTCGGCTGGCTTGTCGTGCATCTGGCCGCCACATTTCGGACAAGTGGCTGCCTCAGGAGCTTGCTGGGCCTGTTTAGCCAGCAGTTCATCCATGACTAATCGCGTGACTCGATCGAGCTCATCCATGGTCCGATCTTCGATCGTCATCAGGGTGGCATTTGCCAAGTCTTCCAGGCCGCCTTCTTGAATCAGCCGCTCAACAACGAGGCTGGCGATTTCTTGAGCGGTTGGTGCTGACGGAGCCCGATCGATGGCAATTTTCTAAAAAGTGTTCTCCAAAACCCCTAGCCATCCCGGCTGGCCTAGCTGAACTGTATTTCCTACACGAATCCGCGTCGCCCCCAATCAAAGCTGCAAACCCGGTCATGCACCCCGGGTAAGCGAATGTCGTTTCCGGGCTTTACGCCTGGGGCGAATGTTATCTACCCTGCGGTATGACGCTCCAGCTGGAGCGTTAGGATGGTTCATTTTACCGCCGAAGGAACGGCTATGTATCGCTGGTTGCTCTGTTTCCGGTATCTCCGCACTCGCTACATCGCTCTGGCATCGATTGTCAGCGTGATGCTGGGCGTGGCGACGTTGATCGTGGTCAACAGCGTGATGGCGGGGTTTGCCGCGGAAATGCACGACCGCCTGCACGGCCTGGCTTCTGATATTTTGATCGAGTGCCACGCTAGCGGCGGCATGCCCGATCCTGAGGGGCACCTGAAGGAGATCCGTGCCATCTTGGGCGACAAAATCGAAGGGGCGTCGGTCAGTGTGCACGTTCCAGCGATGCTAGGCATTGAGTTCAACGGCCAATTGATCACTCGGCATGTCAATTTGGTTGGGATCGATCGAGAAACGTACGACACGGTCAGCCAATTCGGCCGATTTTTGCTGCATCCGCAGAATCAGGCGATGGTCGATTTTAATTTGCGAGACGATGGTTACGCGCCTGATCGTGATCACTTTCCGGAATCCGGTTGGACGTATCGTCGGCAAAAAGCGTCTTACGAAAAGCTGTTGGCCGAAGAACGCGACAGGATCGACGCAGCGGTACGACGATCAAGAGGCGAACAACCCACAGCCGCAGTAGACCCATCTAACGACGCTGCTGCACAAGGCCCGAGCATGGCGTATGGACTTTCGCCCGCGACTAGTGAGGCAAATGATCCCGGCCAAGCAAAGATATTCGACGCTTCGGTCGATCAATTCCCCGGCATTGTGCTGGGCATCGCAACGTGCAGTTCACGGATGCGTGATAGCGATGGCGACGTGCGAGACCATTACTATTGTCGCCCCGGTGATGACGTTCGAATGATGTTTCCCAATGCGTCGGACAATGCAAAGGTCGTCAACCAGAAGTTTACGGTGATCGACTTATATGAATCGGGCATGAGTGAATATGACAGCACATTTGCGTTTGTGCGTTTGGATCAGTTGCAAGAGTTTCGCGGTATGATTAACCCTGAGTCGGGAATCCGCAGCGTGACGACGGTGCAATTGAAGCTCGTTCCCGGCGCGAACTTGAACGAAGCGCGTGACGATTTGCGGCGCCGATTTCCACCGGATGTTTACGCGTTCAACATACAAACCTGGCGTGACATGCAAGGTCCGCTGCTGGCCGCCGTGCGACTTGAAACGACTATCCTTAACATTCTGCTGTTCTTGATTATCGCCGTAGCCGGATTCGGGATTTTGGCGACATTTTTCATGATTGTCGTTGAGAAAACTCGCGACATCGGCACGCTGAAAGCGCTTGGTGCGTCGGGCAGCGGCGTGATGAGTATCTTCCTCAGCTATGGGCTTTTGCTGGGAATCGTCGGCAGTGGCGTTGGTATGGTGGGTGGACTGATGTTCGTCAAATACATCAATTCGATCGCTGCGGTGATTGAGAAAATTACGGGTCAAGAAGTGTTTGATCCGACGGTTTACTATTTTAATTCGATTCCGACGATTGTTGACCCGATCACGATTGCATGGGTGGTGGCCGGCTCGATCTTGATCGCGACGACGGCGAGCGTACTGCCTGCGCTGCGTGCGGCACGGATGAATCCGGTTCGATCGCTGCGGTTTGAGTAATTAAAACTTTTTTTTCTTCCGATTGCCGCCCCTTCTAACGACGTCATCTGAAATGAACGACCAACCGGTACTGCGAGCCTCTGGTATCTATAAGAGTTACCAGAAAGATAGCCTTGAGGTGCCGGTGCTCCGCGGTGTCGATTTGGATGTTCCCCATGGCAAGATCACTGCGATGGTGGGACGAAGCGGCAGCGGCAAAAGCACACTGATGCACTTGCTGGCTACCTTGGACCGCCCTGATCAAGGGGAGATTTATTTTCGTGGCAAGCGGATCGACAATGCATCAAGGGCTGAACGCGATGCGTTTCGCAATCGTGATATCGGTGTGATCTTCCAGTTTTATCACCTGTTGCCCGAATTGTCGGCGGTCGAAAACGTTTTGGCACCAATGATGATCGGCCAAAGCACCTGGCAATACTTTCGTCATCGCAAAGCAGCGAGATTGCGGGCCGAAGCGATGCTCGATCGTGTCGGACTGCTGCACCGTGCGTCTCACAAGCCGAGTGAATTGAGTGGCGGGGAGATGCAGCGAACGGCAATCGCCCGGTCGCTGATGACCCAGCCATCGGTCCTGCTGGCCGACGAACCGACCGGGAACCTTGATGCAGAAACCGGACTCGATATCCTGCAACTATTGCGTGGGCTAAACCGCGAGGATGGTTTGACCGTCGTTATGATCACTCACGACGATTCGATCGCAGCGGGCGCGGACAATCTGCTGCGGATGAAAAACGGTCGCATTCAAGACGAGCGACTGAAGCAGGCTGCGTGAAGCCCGAAAACAATCTCGACACGCAACGACGAAACCTCAGTCACGATCAAGAGTGACTGAGGAGCGAGATTACTCAAGTGCGGTTCGAATCGCTGGCTGACAGATTCGAAATCGATCAACTGGCGACAGCAGTTTGAGCCTTTTTGATGAAGGCGTTCAAGCGACTCTTCATTCGGCTAGCGGTGTTATCGTGGATCAAATTGGCCGCTGCGGCTTTGTCGAGTTTCTTCGTCGCAAGACGAAACTCGGTGACCGCATCGTCGAGCTTGCCGCCTTCAACAGCAACGCGAACCTTGCGAATCTGTGACCGTAGGGCGCTTCGCTGCGCCCGATTGCGTGCGCGAGCTTTTACGTTTTGACGAAGACGTTTTTTTGCTGTTGGGGTATTTGGCATGGCTGGAATCGAACGACCGGGTGACGAAATCACGCGGCCGTGGTGAGGATAGCGGTGCGTGTCAAAGGGTTACCGAAATAACGGTTTGAAAGTATGCCAAGCCTGGCGTTGACTGTCCAGGGCTAATCGCCCACAGCACATTGTGGGCTCGTTGAAAAGCGATTTAACCGATTCAATAGGTAATGGCAGCAAGCAAGCGGGCTGGATCCAGCCGTTTGAATCGCTCTGCACCGTTTGTGCAAACCGCCAAAATCGAATTCGCTGCATTTTTTCGCTGAATTTTACGTAACATGGTTCCAAAAGTTTTCCTGATCGGTGCTGGCCCCGGCGATCCTGGGTTGCTGACGCTTCGCGGCGCCGAACTGCTCGGCCGCTGTGATGTCGTCCTGTATGACGGGTTGAGCAATTCGCAATTGCTGGCCCATGCACCGCGTGCGGAGCTGATTTGTGTCGGAAAGCACGGGCAGAGCCGCATTTGGCGGCAGGACGAAATCATCGATGAAATGCTGCGACATGCTGGCGATGGCAAGATTGTTGCGAGACTCAAGGGCGGCGACCCGGCCGTTTTTGCTCGCACCGCCGAAGAGGCCGAAGCGTTACGCAATGCGGGAATCGCGTTCGAGATCGTTCCCGGGATCACCGCCGCACTGGCTGCGGGCAGCTATGCCGGCATCCCAATCACGCATCGTCGTTACGCATCGGCCGTCGCTCTGGTTACCGGCCACGAGGAACCCGACAAAGACGAATCGGCGCTGGATTGGGATGCGCTTGCACGCTTTCCCGGCACACTGGTCGTTTATATGGGCGTCACAACGGCCCACTTGTGGACTTCGGCGCTGATGCGGGCCGGGAAACCGGGTGACACTCCGGCGGCGATCTTGCGTCGATGCTCCTTACCCGACCAGCAAACGGTTCATTGCCGCTTAGACGAAGTCGCCCAACTGCTGACTCCCGCATCGAAAATGCGTCCGCCAGTGATCGTCATCATCGGCGAAGTGACGCGTCTGGCGCACTGCATGTCGTGGTTCGACACGCGGCCGCTGTCGGGAAAAACCGTGCTGGTAACTCGCTCTGAACAACAAGCCGACGAATTAGCCGAGCCGCTGCGATCGCTCGGCGCCGAAGTCATCAACCAACCGGCGATCGAGATCGAGCCTTTGATGTCGTTTGACGAACTTGATCGCCAGATCGGTCGCCTAGCAGATTACGATTACTTGGTATTCAGCAGCCGCAATGGCGTTCAGTATTTTATGCAGCGGTTTTTAGAAGTTGTCGGCGATCTGCGAGATTTGGCCTGGACCAAAATCGCCGTCGTTGGACCACGCACCGCCGAAATGCTGGCGACTTACCATATTCGGGCCGATGTTGTTGCGGAAGCGATGACGGCGGATTCGCTGGCAGAATCGCTGCTGGACGAAGCACCGGACAATCAATTTTTGCTCATTCGTGCCAGCCGTGGCCCCGATACGTTGGCCCAGCATCTAAAGCAGGCGGGTGGAGAAGTTCAAAGCGTGGTTGCATATTCGCACACCGATGTGGCGAAGGCTGATGAAACAATCTCGCGACGGATGACAGCGGGCGATATCGACTGGGTCACGGTCACCAGCGATGCGATCGCGCGGTCGGTCGTTCGGCTGTTTGGCGACGACCTACGTCAAACGCGACTGGCGTCGCTCAGCCCCGGTGTCTCACAGACGATCCAGTCACTCGGTTTCAGGGTCGCCGCACAAGCCGCCCAGCCGACCATGCAATCGCTGGTCGAAGCGATCGCATCGAAGTCTTGCGATTGAACATCCGGCATCAAGTGACTTACTGCCTGCGCTCCGGCCGGAAATCGCCACGTGCATTCTTCGCGATCGTTACTCGGGGCGAGTCCGGCCAGTGTCGATAATCTCTTGAAGCCGCGATTTCAGTTGCTGGGCAATGCCGGCATGTTGCTCAATGACATTCTGCTTTTCGGCCGGATCGTCCTTGAGGTGAAAGAGTTGATAAGTCGAGACGGGCGTGCCAGCCAACTGGCGCTCGACCACCACGTTCCGAGCCGTCTTTTTGTCGTGACGCAACAGTTTCCAATCGCCGATCCGCAATCCGAAGGAGCCGCTGGTGCCATTGTCTTGCTGGACCAAGTGGTCGCGTCCGACTGCGCCGTCGCGACCCAACAATGCACCGTTGACGTCTAAACTATCTAAAAACGCATCGGCGGGAATCGCTTGTCCCGTGAGCGTTGCCATGCTGGTCGCCAAGTCAATCGTGCAGACCACTTGTTCGCTCACACCTGGCGCGATTCGCCCTTTCCATCGTGTTATAAACGGTGTTCGCGTGCCACCTTCGTAAACGCTGTACTTGCCACCAGAAAAGGGCCCAGCAGCCCGATGGTTGCCGATCTTTTCAATCGCTCCATCCTCATACCCATCGTCCAACACCGGTCCGTTGTCAGAACAGAGCACGACGAGCGTGTTGTCGGCAAGGTTTTGCTCGTCCAAAGTTTGCATCAATTCGCCAACGCACCAATCAAACTCCAGAATCGTATCGCCACGAAATCCGAGCGAGCTCTTTCCCTGAAACCTTTCATGAGGGATCCTTGGCACATGAATGTCATGAGCGGCGAAAAACAGAAAGAAGGGACGCTCGCGATTTTCAACAATAAACTCTTTTGACTTCTCGACCCATTTGTCCGCTAAATCTTCGTCACGAAACCTCGCCGCGTGACCGCCGGTGTAAAAGCCGATTCGGCTGATCCCATTATGAATGGTCGCATTGTGACCGTGCGACCAATTCATCTTTAACGAATCACGATGAGTGATTCCGGTGGGATGGTCCGGACTCGGTTTCTTATCGCCCACCCACAGCGGGTCCGCAGGATCGAGATGCAACACGCGATGATCTTCAACATAAACCTGTGGCACGCGATCATTGGTTGTCGGCAATAAGAAACATTTGTCAAAACCGATTTCCAGCGGCCCTGGCTTTAATTCGCCGTTCCAATCCGGCCCTCCCTTTCCACCCAGACCCAAATGCCATTTTCCAATCACGCCGGTCGTGTAACCGGCTCGTTTCAGAATCGATGCGATCGTTTCGGTTCCCGGCTGAATAATCGCCGGCGCATTGGGCGGCGCGATCCCGGTGCGGTCGCGACGAAATGCATAGATTCCGGTTAAGAATGAGTAGCGAGTGGGAGTGCAGGTCGATGCCGAGCAATAACCGCTGGTGAATCGAATACCTTCGCTGGCCAAGCGATCGATATGGGGTGTCTGGATCGATTTCGCACCATAACAGGACAAATCACCATATCCTAAGTCATCCGCCATGATGACAATCACATTTGGCGTTTCGGCAAAAGTGGGTGTTATAGCGACAACGCCCAGGCATGCGCCAAACCACAACAGCATTGTCGCGCGGAAATGACCAACCACTGAAAAAAACGAGAGCAGCATCGGTTGTTGAAAATGAGAGTATGTAGTTTCTTAAATTGTTAAGCACATTATCTTAATCGACAGT
>DNWZ01000776.1 GCA_003506095.1 Planctomycetaceae bacterium
TTGGAGTCCAATTGCCTTCGCGAGTGTAGCGTCGGAAAACGCAACCGAATCTTTTTCGCCTCGTTCCGGTCAGGTGGGTGAGTGTCGCTGCCAGTCAACATGCAGACACTTTCGCTAGCCGTACCCGAGCGGTTCCCGATCTTCGACAGGCTGCCACGACGTCGTCGATCGCCTGAGTCATTCGCGGAACGAGGTTCGCTTTCGGCCCGCCTCGGCCGGCGACAGAACGAAAGCGACGTCGAATCGTCAGCGTCCCATCAGTAACAGCACGCCCGTCGCGATTGCCAATGCCGCGAGTATGGCGCCGATGTTCGCAATCGGGATGTTGATGAATGCCAGCAGACCTTGGGCAATCAACCAAATGGCAAGCAAAAGCATCCCCCAGTTCTTCGTCCCTGTAGTCCACTTCATGACTTTCTCCTTCGAAAAACAACGCCAACCAGTGGCGTTTCGCGATTCGAACAATCGCTCCAGCGTGAGCCGCAGAATGCAGCTCACCCGTCAACTCTAGGCGCAACGGTGATGGTGCGATAGCAGGTGGAAACATTGCTCCCCGCACAACTGAGCGTTTTCGCTACTGCTGGCTCACCGACCCTGCATCGTCAGATCTAAAGGATAGAAACGCACTCTTGATTGCCGGCTTCAACCATCTGTGTCCTTCGCTCGCCTGTGCAAATCGACTTGGTCGATGATGACGACAACCGCCATTGGTCGTTGTCGGCGGAAGCCGGCAGGACGAGATGCGATACCACTGCGGCAACGCGTGGACATCGTCGCTTTGCCTGATGCATTTGGACTTTTGCAATAGCAGGCAGACGCTGCGACTACGGTCTGCGAATGCGTCCATGACCGACCGTCTCAACCATTAGGCCTCCTCAACACAACGGCGATGAGCTTGGAAGCTTTGTGCATCGTGAATGCTCGGGCATAAGAGCCGGTTTGCAATTCTTTGATTTATTACAGGGCGTAACAGCCAGGTAACAGCCGTCGTGTCGACTTCGCTGTGTCATGACCGTTGCGGGTCAATTTGCGGTGCGAAAGATCGTTGTCAGCTTTGGCAACTTCCCCCGGCAGTTACTCACGGTTCGATAGCTGGAGTAGCCGACGCATACGCATTGTTTGGCAACGTTCGTGACAACGTTCAACCCGTTTTTTCTCAGACCTCAACAATCCGACTCGTTGTCGTGAGGGCGTTGATCCATGCATCACACTAGTACAAACACAATGACACACTCTATTACAACTCCAGCCTTTGCGCCGCAGCCAGCCACTGCGTACCGCCGTCTGCCTGCTCGTCAGACCGAAGATGGCAATCTGCTCGTCATCGCAATCGACGGCCTGCTCCGCATCCCAAGTCCTCAATCAATCGACTGCGGGATGCGCGTAACCAAAAAAGCGAGCGTTGCTTTTCAAAAAGCTAGTTATGCAAGACCCCAAAGTCTTACCACCGGTACGACAAATGAGCCTTACCAAATGCAGGTCGTGCAAAGCGACATAGGTAGGCTTCATCGGCTGATTGGATGATGCCGTGCTTACCGTACCCCGCTGCCCACCAGTAATGCTGCAACCACCCAGATACAAGCGATACCAATCGAGCCCACATCAACAATCGACTTCCTTAAAAAGGCAATTTCATGACCGACACTGCACCAAATCAATCAAGCGCAATGACGAACATCAACCTTCCGTTGGACAATGCGACCTCGCGGACCCGTGGACTATCTGCACGGAAGAACCTCTGCGAACTCGCGCAAACCTATTTAACTGACCAGCGTGAGCATTGGCCCGAACTTGTCGGTACTCCAATTCTTCCGGAAATCACCGACGCAAATCTGGCTGCGATGGCTTCCGAGTTCGAAGCTTCTTACCAATCGAGACAGGTGAGTACATCTTGTGATTTCACCGCTGCTCAAGCTCGTAGAATCGAAATCGGCGCGGCGTATGTTCGCTACAGCGATGCAAACTCCAATACGCGATCGCTCGATCAGCAACTTTCGAATGTCCTGCAGACAGCTCGCCGCGAGAATGCCTTCATCCCCTGGCAGTACGTCTTTGCCGACGCCGCAATCAGCGGAACGACCCAAGCGAGAAACGGGTATCAAATGCTGCTCGCGGTAGTGCAGGCCACTGACAGGACACTCAATCGCATTTTCATAGATGATCTGGACCGCCTCAACCGAAACCAAATTGAGTCGCTTCAGTTTATGGGTCTTCTGAATCACCATGGCAGGCGCCTTACAACTGCCAATGGCTTCGATTCGTCACAACAAATGTCGAAACTCGCGCACTCGTATAGGGCGATTATAAATGAGCAGTTTGTTGACCAGCTAAAAGAAAAGGTCTTCCGCGGCATGAAGGACAATTTCCGCCTCGGCAAAAATCTTGGCTTACCTCCGACAGGCTATAAAGTCATTCCGAAAGTTGATTCCTCAGGGCAGTTCCTACTCACTCGTAATGGGAAGTGCGAAACCGAAGTTGTCATTGACGATGAGGCTGCCGATGTCGTTCGGCGCATCTTCTCCATGTTTACAGAACAGAAGTTGAGCCCGAGGAATATCGCCGAAAGTTTATGCCAGGAGTCCGCACTCGGCCGCCAAGGCTGGAACGCGTCCACAATCGGAAAGATGCTGCGAAATCAGCGCTACATCGGTGTCCACATTTGGGGAAAACAACTTACCACAAAACACCCAGTGACAGGAAAGAACAAGGCCGCGCTGCGGCCCGAGGAAGAACATTTGCGACGTGAGGTACCTGAATGGCGGATCATTGACGATGGGCTTTGGCAAGCAACTCAGAAGCGGTTAGCCGAGGTTTCGCGAAACACTCGCCCCAAAAACCCATCCAAACGGTCAAGGCAATCCCTATATCCGACCCGTCTTTTCGACTTGTACTGCCACTACTGCGACAAGCCTTTGTGGCTGAATCGCGCAGGAAAATATTCGCATCTGTGTTGTCTCCGCGGCAAAGAAGGTGCACATAGATGCGAGTTACGAACAAGCAAGAGCCTAAGCATCATCGATGACTGCATACTTGCTTTTATCAAGGAACAAGTTCTCGACGAGGCCAGCGTTGACAGCCTGATTGAGCAAGCCAATGCGTTCCTAAAAGAAGAGGCTGCGAAGCCGAAGGCGGATACCGTCGAGCTCGGGCAACAGATACAGAAACAGAAAGGCTTCATTAAGCGTCAGGCCGAACGATTAGTGATTCTAGGCGACTGCGTAGCCGCCGAGACATTGATTCAGGCAATCACGACCGCGGAGGGTGAAGTGAAGCGATTGGAAGCCGAACTCGCTGTCGCCAATTCTGCAAACTTTCGACCGGAGATCATCGACCGTGCCGTGATTGCGGAACTGATGACAAACCTTCGTGAGCTTTTGCAAACGGATGTCATTAGCTCGCACCAAATTTTGGCAAAAGCTCTAGGACGAGTCTACATCACGCAGGGCCCCAAACGTGAAAGGTACCACTCCTGGATCGCCGAGCTTAACATTAATCCCATCCCCGTTTTTTTGGAGATATCGAGGCAAAATGATTGTCCAACTACGCATTCACTGGATTTCCTTCAGATACGAAGTTGGACAATCGCGTCACCGCTCTGGACTGAGATCGATCAACGCGGAGACCACCGCAAAATCGAGCCAATTTTGCCTGCTTTTATGAAAAATATCAATTCCCCATAGGTGATGTTTAGCCTGATATCGACCGCCAAACTAGATATACAGATCAACTTTGGCCTCGCTTCCCGTGTGAAGAACCGTAATAAACGCCGGCTGCCAAACGGCTTTCTTATAGTTTCTTACTGTATCGCATCCCGGTAAGTTGAGTCGTGCAAGTCCCATGGCCTCGTACGACTCGAAAGGATCGATGAGTAAAGCGGCAACGGCCTCGCCGTTAAGCAGGCGAACTAAATTTCCGAGCATTTTGCGCTACGTATAGATGACGGTGGCTGTAGTAGCCGCCGGTATCTTTCTTCTTCGTAGCGGAGGTGCTGATGTCACATGTAGTGCAGATTCAGACCCAGGTTCGTAGCGCCGCGGCGGTGCGGGCTGGGTGTAAACGACTGGGGCTCGATGAGCCGGTCGAAGGTGAGGTAAAGCTGTTTACCGAAACGGTGTCGGGGCTGGCGGTCCGGCTTCGTGATTGGCGGTATCCGGTGGTTTTCAATGTGACCACCGGTGAGTCGAAGTTTGACAACTATGAGGGCCGCTGGGGTAAGCAAGAGCGGCTCAATGAGTTCTTGCAAGCTTATGCGATCGAAGCGACCAAGATCGAGGCCCGACGCAAGGGTTACTCGGTGTTCGAACATCCGCTGGCCGATGGCAGCGTCAAGTTGACCGTGAACGTCGGAGGTGCAGCTTGAAAACGATCGATGTCATCGTCGCCCCCGACGGATCTTCTCGCATTCAGACGAACGGTTTTACGGGCTCGCAGTGCAAAGAAGCGAGCCGTTTTCTTGAACAGGCTTTGGGCACCGTTCAGTCCGAACAGTTGACGGCTGATTTCTATCGCACGCAGTCAACCGAAACACAGCAAGCCCGGCAGCAGCCTTAACCGGTCGCTCGCCGGGCTTTTCTTTTTGACCAACACCATAACGCTTTCCCAATAGGATGAAGTGCATGACGCTTGCATCACGTATGAATGAACTGATCCGCGCCGGGTTCTCCGGTATCTGGATTAGTTCGCAAGAACACCAAGATGCCATCGCGGAACTCGCCGCAATGGCGCGTGACGAAGGGTGGCAACTCGCCACTTGGAACATCGAACGTGGCTTACACGCCGTTGGTAATGTTGCGATCACCGCTGAGGCGAGTGATCCGCTCTCTGCGGTTCGGGCCGTAGCGACACCGGCCGGCGACGAAGCAACGTCGATCTTTGTGCTGGAAAACTTCCACCGGTTTCTCGGCTCGGCTGAGATCGTCCAGGCCGTCAGCCACGCGGTCTTTCTCGGTAAAGTCAACCGATCGTTTATCGTGATCCTCAGCCCGACGGTTCAGTTGCCTCCGGAACTCGAAAAACTGTTTGTCACCGTCGAGCATGAACTGCCCGGACGTGATCAGTTGCTGGAGATCGCGCAAGGGATCGCAACCGAAGCAGGTGAATTGCCCGAGGGACGCGAACTCGACGATGTGCTCGATGCCGCTTCGGGGTTGACCCGGTACGAGGCCGAAGGGGCTTATAGTTTATCGCTGGTCCGCCACAGCAAGTTGACCCCGGCGGCGATCTGGGAACTCAAGACCCAGACGCTGAAGAAGTCGGGATNNTCACGCGGCGGGCACTGGTCCATCGCGGCCGGGCACGCGAGCGTGTCAAACCTCGTGGCGTGATGTTGCTGTCGCCGCCGGGCTGTGGCAAGAGCGAGTTCTGCAAAACGCTCGGCAACGAAGTCGGTCGTCCGGTGTTGATTCTCGATGTTGGCAGCTTGATGGGTTCACTGGTCGGGCAATCCGAAGAGCGAACACGCCAGGCACTCGCTACCGTCGATGCGATGGCTCCGTGCGTGCTGATGATCGATGAGGTTGAAAAGGCATTTGCGGGTGCAACGGGCAGTAGCGGCGATAGTGGCGTGTCGTCGCGGATGTTTGGTGCATTTTTGTCGTGGCTCAACGATCACGAGTCCGACGTGTTCGTGGTCTGCACAGCGAACGATATCCAGAAGCTGCCGCCGGAGTTTGTACGTGCCGAACGGTTCGATGCGGTCTTCTTTCTCGACCTACCTGATCGCAAGCAGAAGGACGAGATCTGGTCGCTGTACCTGAACCGTTATGGACTCGATACGAGTGAACCACGGCCCGCTGATGAGCTTTGGACCGGTGCCGAGATCAAGTCGTGTTGCCGACTGGCGGCACTGCTGGACGCACCGCTGGTTCAGGCGGCTGAGAACGTGGTGCCGGTGGCAGTGACGTCCGGTGAATCGGTCGAGCGACTGCGTCAGTGGGCCGATGGTCGCTGTTTGTCGGCCGAGCAGACCGGTGTTTATCGCAATCAGAAGCCACAAGGTACCGGTCGCCGCAAGGTGAGCCGCGAACCCTCGGCGAACTGATCGTTTTGTTTCCATCCCCTGAGCCGTGGCTTACCGGTCGTCGCTAGCGATGATGCGGTGGACCACGGCTTTTTTCGTTTACCAGGTTTCTCGTTTAGAAGGAGATTTACAGATCATGATCTTGTCTACCCTGCACTTGATTCTGTTTTGCTTGGCGGCCTTGGTCGCCGTGGCCATTGGTGTGGCGATTCACGAGCGACGCCGCCAGCGTGGATTGACCGAAATCCTGCGTCGCATTGTCCGCCGGAGGTCGCATCACCATGCGGATGATTATCCGTTCTGAGTTTCCGCTGGTGTGTGTCTTATCGGTTGGGCCGCTGTTGGTTTCGACTGGCTGTGGCCGTGATCGCGAACTGACCCGGATGCAAGGCGAGGTGAATCGCGCGGCGACCGAGTTGGTGATCCAGGACGCTCAGGCTCGGCGCGAGTGGATGGAGACCCAGAAGCGGCTCGATGAGGATCGTCGTCAGCTTGCCAAGGAACTCCGCCGCGACCCGATCATCGCGCAAGCGATTCTGCAAATCGGTGGCATTGGTCTCTGTCTGCTGCCGCTGTGGTTGATCGCCAGACTGTTGGCACGCGGCGAAAACGATCCTGTGTTCGATCCGATCGATGACATGGTGTTCAACGAACTGATCGGCCACCGGACAAACCTGATACCAAGCTACGGGCCCGAGCAGCCGCCGGCTAACAAGCCGGAAGACACACCGGCTGACAAGCCGGAGCAACCTCAGGCCGCGGCATCGCCCGGCAGGCCGCTGCTGGAGCATCACGATCTCAACGCCCTGATTGATGACCGACTCGGGCGTCGTCGTGGTTGATCCGCTTCCTCTTTAACGGCAGGGCGCAAGCCCTCCGGTAACAAGGTTTATGAGGCCGGACGGCTCGCGCCGTGCCGCTATAAGCCGTTTCCATTTCCCTTTCCAATAACTTTCCATGACAAGGATTGAATGATTATGAGTACCGCTGTACTGGATGATGTGGTGGTCGATGCACGACCGACCACGCGTTCCACTCCAGGTGATCGCCTGCAAGCCGAAACGACCGCCGTGCGACTGCACATCCGCTGGCCGGGCATCCGCAAGACGCTCGACGACACGCAGAAGCGGCGTGCGGCCGATGCGTTCGAAGCCGACCTCAAGTCGCTTTCGGCGGCCAAGAAACTGCTCGACACTTC
>DNWZ01000639.1 GCA_003506095.1 Planctomycetaceae bacterium
CCCTCTTCTTGGGGCTGGTCACCGTTTGGACCGGTCACCCGCTGCCAGCTTCCATGGCGGCGGTGGGAATCTTGATCCCACAGGCGTTATGGGTCACTGATTTTCTGTCGACGCTGGCGGGATTTCCATTAGTCGGTATGACCGCTTATATGTTCGACAACGCTATTTCCCTGTTCGTCCGCGGCCTATCTTTTTTTCACTTCTGGTTGCCGTTCTTTTTGTTGTTCTTGCTACTTCGTGTCGGCTACGACCGCCGCGCGTTGCCAGCATGGACTTTCACAGCTTGGGTGTTGATGGCGGTGGCATTTTTTCTGCTCCCATCGTCCGTCGCACAAGTCGAAGATCCCAATACACCCGTCAATGTGAATTATGTATGGGGCCTCAGTGACCAAGCACCTCAATCATGGGTCCATCCTTGGGTCTGGCTAAGCGGCATGGCTGTCGGACTACCGCTGTTGGTCTATGCCCCAACGCATTTCGCCTTGCATTCGTTCTTTAACAGGACGAAATCGATTCAATTGACTGAGAGCCTATCCGAGAACTAGGCTCTGTTGAAAAGCGGTCTGAACCTTTATGGGCAGGTTGTTTTCCTGCCAGTGATCAGCGGATGTACTGTTTTTCTTTCAGCATCGCGATAATCGCATCGGCGCACTTTTCGATCGAATCTTTGCCCGCGTCCAAAACCAAGTCGGGTTCGGTGGGCCGTTCGTAAATCCCGGTGACGCCAGGAAAATTGGTCAGTTCGCCCGAATCGGCCTTGGCGTATTGACCTTTTGTATCTCGCGTACGACAGATTTCGATCGGCGTTGCGACATGGACCACCAAAAATCGCTCCCGGCCGATCGTATTACCGACACGCTGGCGAACCGATTCGCTGGGGGCGACGAACGACGCGATGCAGACGAGTCCGGCGTCGTTCAGGGCGCTGGCCAAGTGGGCGCCACGTCGCAAGTTTTCACTGCGATCTTCAGCCGAATAACCGAGCTCGCTCGATAACCCTCGTCGCAATTGTTCGCCATCGATTCGAGTGACCGCTCGACCGGCGTCAAACAATTTCCGCTCGGTCGCCACAGCGATCGCGGTTTTGCCGCTGCCGGTCAAACCGGTCAACAATACGGTGACCGATTTTTGGCCAAAACGCGAACGTCGCTCTTCGCTCGACACCTGCGAGGCTTCGACTTCAGCGGCTCCATCATCACCCGACGGTTCGTCATCCCAAACCGCCCGGCGTGCGGGGCTAGCCTCGCGATCGAGGATCATTCCGGCCGCGACGGTCGCGTTGGTGATGCGATCGATGACGACAAACGCGCCGGTGGTCCGATTGTTGCGATACGGATCAAAATGGATCGGCGCATTCAAGCTGACTCGCACCTTGCCGATCTCGTTCAATTCTAAGTTCGGCGCTGGCGACCGGTGCAAGGTGTTGACGTCGATTCGATAGGCGAGCGTTTCGATCGAGCCCGGCAAAGTCTGTGATGTGTGCTTGAACAGATAGGTCTTGCCGGGAACCATCGCGTCCTGGTTCATCCAGACCAACATGGCGTCAAAGCTGTCAGCGGTGCGCGGCAGATTGCCGGCGCGGACAATCATATCACCGCGACTGGCATCAACCTCATCTTGCAAGGTCAACGTTACAGCCAGCGGCGCGAACGCTTCGTCCAGGTTTCCGTCAAACGTCACGATCTCTTTGACTTTCGACTTCTGGCGACTGGGCAGGATCATCACCTCTTCGCCAACACGAATAGTGCCCGATGCAATCGTTCCACAGAAACCTCGGAAGTCGAGATTCGGTCGATTGACCAATTGGACCGGGAAACGGAAATCCCTTAGGTTGCGATCGCTGTCGATATAAACCGATTCCAAGAAACTCATCAACGTCGCGCCGCGATACCAAGGCATGCTTGGGCTCGGGTCAACGACGTTGTCGCCGTTGAGTGCACTGATCGGGATGAAGTGCAAATCGGGCAAATCCAATCGTGCTGCAAAGCCGCGGTACTCATCACAAATCTGATTGAACTTTTGTTCGCTGAAACCGACCAAGTCCATCTTGTTAATGGCCAAGACCACATGGCGAATACCAAGCAGCGATACGATAAAGCTGTGCCGGCGGGTTTGCGTTAAAATTCCATGACGAGCGTCGATCAGAATGATTGCGAGATCGGCGCTGCTGGCCCCGGTCGCCATGTTACGTGTGTATTGTTCATGGCCCGGCGTGTCGGCAATGATGAACTTGCGTTTTGCCGTGCTGAAGTAACGATAAGCGACGTCGATCGTGATGCCCTGTTCACGTTCGGCTTTTAAACCGTCGGTTACTAACGCCGGGTCGAACTTACCACCCGTTGTACCGACTTTCTTACTGTCGGCTTCGAGTTGCGAGATCGTGTCTTCGTACAACATCTTGCTGTCATACAACAACCGGCCGATCAACGTGCTTTTGCCATCATCCACACTTCCGCAAGTGATGAATCGCAGCAATTGCTTTCGCTCGTGCTGTTTCAAG
Source organism: Planctomycetaceae bacterium (assembly GCA_003506095.1). Lineage (GTDB taxonomy): Bacteria > Planctomycetota > Planctomycetia > Pirellulales > Pirellulaceae > UBA6163. Next base: position 2,501 of record DNWZ01000639.1, read on the forward strand.
TAAGCTTCGATATCGGTAGCGATCAGTTCGGACTGGTGAGACATGACAGGTTTTGAGTGTTCAGAAAATGTAGGAGATTGGGACGCGACGCCGCGCTGGAAATTAGAAGTATCCGCGACGTTTCTTCTCTTCCATACCGGCGCCACCTTCGTCTTGGTCGATGATGCGGCCCTGTCGTTCGCTGGTCTTTGCCAGCAACATCTCTTGAATGATTTGCGGCAAAGTGTCCGCATCGGACTCAACAGCACCGCTGAGCGGATAGCAGCCGAGGGTGCGGAATCGGACGTTCAGCATTTCTTCCTTTTCGCCCGGCAACAGCGGCATGCGGTCATCGTCTCGCATCAGCAAGACGCCGTTGCGTCGGATGACAGGACGCTTGGCGGATAAGTACAAAGGAACAATCGGAATGCTTTCCAAGTGAATGTATTGCCACACATCCAACTCGGTCCAATTGCTCATCGGGAACACACGAATCGACTCGCCCTTGTTGACGCGTCCATTATAAAGGTTCCACAATTCAGGACGTTGGTTCTTGGGGTCCCAGCGATGTTTGTTATCGCGGAAACTGAAGACTCGTTCCTTGGCGCGACTTTTTTCTTCATCACGACGCGCACCGCCGAATGCCGCATCGAAACCGTACTTATCCAGAGCTTGCTTGAGCGCGTCAGTCTTCATCACTTCGGTATGCCGCTCGCTGTTTTCCCATGGCGGAATGTTCAGCTTGAGACCTTCTGTGTTTGTGTGAACCAATAGGTCCAGTCCGAGTTCTTTCCGCGCGTAGTTCTCGCGAAACTCGATCATTTGCCGAAACTTCCATGTCGTATCGACGTGCAACAGCGGGAACGGCGGCTTGGCTGGGTAAAATGCCTTGAGTGCCAACTGCACCAGCACAGCCGAATCTTTGCCGATGGAATACAACATCACCGGCTTTTGAAACTCTGCGGCGACTTCGCGAATGATGTGAATGCTTTCCGCTTCCAGTTGTCGCAAATGCGTCAAACTGTAATCGCCGACCACTCCGCCGGACGATTGCTGGGATGCGGATGAATCGCTCGGAAGTTGGGGGCTGACGGAATCAGCTGATTTGGCCATCGGGCTTTTGATCGGTCGGAGGTAGATGGGAACGAAGGTGTTTTCGGATTTCTCTTGCCAGCAACCACGTTTGTAGTCCAGGCTTTAGGCGGCTATCTCGTTTGTAGTACCGCATTTAAGGCGGCAGTTCCACGTTTTTAAGCTCGGAAGCCGCCTTAAAGGCGGGACTACGAACGCAGTTACCGAGGAACTGCCTATGGCTGCTAATCAGGTCTGCACAATTAAGCCGGTGTCAATTCGGCAGGGACGCACACCCGACTCGCGCGGGAGCGGGAGAGTCTCGTGCCCATTGAACCGATTCATTTCTACCAACCTGGTTATTCGTGCTTGTTAACCATTTTGGCACCGATGATACTCATAGAGAGAATGCATTGTGAGGCCAGATTGTTTGAAAAAATGATACTGTCGATTGGAAAAATCAAGCAAATCGCAGTTGGCAGCGTTTAACGGCCCAGCAATTCAAGGTGCTTCGGCCGAATCCGTCGCCGAATCGGGGGGGGCCGAAGACTCCTCGGTTTTTGACCGATCCTCCGCGTCCCGATGAATTTTCGCCAGCCGAAGCCATTTCGGCAGCACCGCATCACGATACTCCTGGTCGGTCATCGATGATTGCCGAGCGTGCAAGCCTCGCAACTCCGCTTCGATCTCGTCACGCTCGATCGTTTCCTCGGCCGTCAGCGGCAGACGCACCGATGGGGGGGCCAGCGTGATTCCTGACGCTCGGTCGCCGTCGAGCGATTGGTCGGCGCTGGCTGCTTTGGCGATGCTGCGAATCCCCCGAAACGCCGACGCCTTTGTCCCCAGCGAATCGCCGTTGTCATCGATCAAGGCGGTTTCGGTCTGCAAACGATTTCCGTCGCGGTAAAAGTCGCGGACCGCTGCCGAAGCGGCCAAAAACGCCTCCAAAATCGACACCTCCCCGTCGTGATCGATGTCCGATGCCGCATCGCCGATCGCTTGGGAAAGATAATCGCCAAACCGCGAATAATTCTGCTCCTGGCCACTTTGCGTCGCTGTCACAACGACGCGATTCTTCCCCGACAACGCGTTCAAAAAAGGTGCACTGCTGGAAAATGCACACGCGATCACGATCGGCCGGTCGATCGGTTTCAGCCAACTGGCCAACTGGTCGGCCGACAAATCGGGCCCCCGCAGGTTGAACTTCGATCCGCTTTGGCCCGACGTCCCGTGGCCGATCATCACGATCCAAACGTCCTGTCGCGATTGGCTCGGCAATGCGGCGATCGTGTTTTTCAAACGATCGAGATCAGGTGTCGATTCCGCTTCGCGACTTTCGCCCGATGAACCATCGATTCCGATCATCGTCAGGTTCGCGCCGGCATCCGTCGCGACGTCGCTCCATCGCATCGCCCACTGCGTGAACGCTTCGCCATACTCCGCTTCCCCACCCGCACCGACGACCAAAATGACATCAGGCTTTTGATCAGCCGTCTCCTGGCCAAAAACCTCCGCTCCAGAAATCGCAAGCATAAGAATCGCGATCGAAACGCAGACGAATTGACGCCACAGCCGACTAGGCAGTGAAGCTGTGATCGTCGCCTTTCGCTCCGCGAAAGTAGCGAAAAAAGACGCTTCTTTTGCGGAGCAAAAGGCGACATTCGTTGCTTCCCAATCGATAAACTCATAGCCTCTTGGCGACAGTCTCGCTCTAACGCCCGACGTTAAAGCATGGTACCTCAATCTCATGGCATCCCCTTCCAACGCCGCAGACCCCACTCGCCGCACAAGCAGAGGATCGCGACAAACATCACCCACGGACGATGCCAAATCGGATAAACCCAAGTCTGCGTCACCGGCACCTTGCGACTGGGCAAACTGGTCACAAAATCGTCTAGCGCATCGGCCTCGATCAGCTCGCCGCCGGTCGCATCGGCGATCCGCTGCAGCAGTTCACGATTGATCGCCAGTTCGCGAAACTCCGCTGCCGCCGGATCGGTCGTCCAGCCAGCCTGGGCGCTGCCGATTTCGCTGCCATCTTCTGCCGTCACGCGAGCGGCCACAAAATATCCGCCTCGTTCGATCGCCCAGTGGCTGGCCACGTATTGCCCAGGCGAATCAAAGTCAGCAGTCGCGGTCACCTTGAACGTGTCGCCCGTCGGCGGCGTGATCTCGATTTCTACGTTCGCATTTTCCAGCGGCAGGTAAGACTCGTCATAAACGGTGGTGACCAGCCGCGTCGGCGCCGTAGCATCATCGCTGGCAATCGCCACGCATTCGACTCGCCGCGGCGCTTCGTTGACCAGCCAGCGCGTCACCTGACGCCACGCTTGTGCCGGATCGTCGCGCAACAACCGCTCGTCCGCCGCGTTCGATTGGTCCACAGCCACCGCGTTTCGTCCGACCAATTCCGGTCGCGGCCGACGCATCGACCATCGCCACAAATCGGTCATCGGAATCGCCGCCGATCGCCCTTTACCGAATCGCTGCGTCACTACGGCAGGGATTGTTTCGCCGTCGATCGTTCGCACCACCGCCAACACCGATGCCCCGGGCTTTACCGTTCCGATCGGCGATACCATTTGAAACGGCGGCATTTTCTGTAACCGCTCGGCTTCGCCCTGTTCGTTCTCACGCAACCGCACCCAAGGTTGCACCATCCCTTCACGCGTCAATTCGAACCGAAACGGTCGCGCGGCGGGGTCGAACGCCAAGGCCGGTTCAACCCCAGATCGCGGCGGATAAACCGGCGACAGCTCACCGAGCGGACTTTGCGCGAAA
>DNWZ01000262.1 GCA_003506095.1 Planctomycetaceae bacterium
CGAGTCACGAACGCTTACTGGCGCGGTTACCAGGATTTCCAAGTTCGGCGTACCACTGCCGTTGACCGACAGGCTGCTGCCCGGATTGACAGTTGCAACGATTGGTCGTGGCACATCGTCCAAGCTGGAAGCAGCACCCGGTTGGCCATTGGTTTCGGCATCGACGAACCGACCCAACCGAGGAGATGCCCCATTAATGATCGCATGGCGGGCACCATTATTTTCCAGTAGCGTACCGAAGGTCGTAGCCGCATCTCCATAATCCAAACCTACCGTCGGCAGGATAATCCAGAAGCGTGTTGAGCCATCCGCTTGATTCGATCGGAGACGATTACCGGCACTATCGGCGATTACTTGATTATCGAGCGTGATCTCGTACACACTTGCCGGCTGCCAGAGTGTTGAAAGCGGAGTAAGTCGCATCTCACCGGTCGACGAGTTAAAGCCAAGTCGATAGTCAACTCCATTGACAAGCGGGACATTATTACGCCGTACAAGAATCGCACTTGGGGTAACCGTAGCCGGATTAATGCCCGTTCCTTCGAAAGGCGCATTGGGACCTCGTCCGTCGCTGAACAGAATTGAGAAAGATTCGGAAATCGGATTCGTGAGCGACACCACGGACAAGTTGGGATCGAGGTCGATACCGGTTACGTCGTTGTCAATTGGATTAAGCAAGACTGCAAACGGAGCATCGTTGTCGGAGCGGTCGACCGCGCCACGATCCTTAAACACATCGGTGCCGCCACCACCAGCCGCTTGGCCAGAATCGACACGCAACTGCCCGAAAACGTCGCGCGCGGGGGCAAAAATCGGCGAAGGCGGGATACCGATCTCGTTCTTAAAGTTTACAAAATTAAATCGATCCTGCAGTGTATCGAGTGAGCTGTCGACGGCCGGGGAACCCGAAACGAGATAGTAGTTGCCGGCTGCCGCGTTCACAAACAGCGGTGTCCCAGCGGGGCGAGTTATCGCATCTGTTCCAGTAGGACCGGTTGCCCCGTTGCCTTGGAAGTAATTCGAACGAATGACCGACAAGCCCGACGGACCACCAATACCAACCCCGAACTGAGTGATGATATTGTTCATAATGGTTGGGCTAGATTCGCCATTGATTTCAATACCGACCCCAGCAGTCGTACTCAAACCTACCAAGGTATTATTCACGACGCGGCCAAACGGAACCGGTCGCCCCGGAGTTGCCGCAGCTTCACCTGAATAGCGGATGCCCGAGGTGCCAACGATCACATTGTTCTGAATTACAACACCGGGAATCAGCCGTTCGGCGTTAAGTTGCGGATAGTTGATGGTATAGCCGGGATGGGTCAACGAACCACCAGCTTGTGGCGGAGCCGGCGCAACACTAACGCCAACACCGGACGAGTTTCGGATCGTGTTGGACTCGGCAATGAAGATTCCTTGAGGACGATGGCGATTTCGATCGGCTTCAAAGCCTGTGCCACCTTGAAGGATTTGGATGCTGTCAATCTTAGCCCGATTATCACCGGCGATTACGTTTTGGTCGTCGAGGAATAGGTAGATCCAAGTCAGAACTGAGTTGGGGTTGGCAAACGAGAATTGCACAGAAAGGTTTGTGCGTTCACCTGACGCGAGCGGGTTGGCAGGCGAACCGGGCGAGCCTTCGCTGGGCGGGATCGCAGGAACCATGGGTTGCGCCACGCCATCGACCAGGAACAGCAAACCGTGAACATTCTCACGGCTGCTGACGCTGTAATTGAATCGCACCAAACCGCCACCGGGCGACGTTGAGCCCATGGCCGCAGGTGTTGTTTGGAACACCGAAAGTGGCTGACGCGATGGCAAACCACCAATAGGTGGTATCGGGCCAAACGTTGCCGCAGACGCGAGTGAGCGACCGCCTTGTAGCGGATTGTTAACGTCGGCAACCCACGGCGCCATCACAGATGTGGGAATAGGATTGCCATTAAAGACACCAGGAATCACAAGGTTAGACGGTACCGTGGTGTTAAAGGTTTCTAAAGGCTCAAATCCGAGTGACGCTGTCGTGCTTAAGGAATCAATCTGTCGATCATTCGTCCGGAAAGTTTGATTTTGTATAATTTGGATGCCGGTACCTTGAATCAATCTGGCGACGTCCACGGTACGACGAATCTCGAGTTGATAACGATAGGCTAAGAGGTTCGGCAATGCAGCGGGATCGCTGTCTTGCATTCGCCCTGCACTAAACGTTTGGGTGTTCACAATGGTCGAATCGATCGGCGCGCCGGTCACCATCTCACCGCGTTCGGCGTAACCGACAATGATGTCGTCAATATAGAAGCCTTCGAAGCGATTATTCGAACTGCGAATTGATCGCGGAACAGTGTCGCGACTCGCGAACTCACCATAGGGAGCTGCGTCAGTGACAGAGGCCGGATTGACTCGGCCATCGATTGGACGTTGCACGGCATCACCTGCGTCCGACATGAACAACGTATTATCATTCATCGATCCTGCGGTGCTGAAGTCGAACCGTAAACGAACGTTTCCTTGTCCCGCAAACGTCGAGAGATCGACACGAGCTTGCCGCCACTGCCCGGAATTGTCCATCAATTCCTGAACGCGTTGCTGTGATTGTGGACGTGGCGCAAGGCTGTTCTGCGACGCTTCGGAAATGTGTGACAAAAAGCCAGGAAGTTCGGCCCTTCCATCGTTGTTGCCTGTATTGGAAGCGCTCAATCGTGAACTGTTGGTGGCGAGCAGTCGCCAAGTCAGCCCGTTATCTATCGATGCAAAGACTCTCGCGCTATCGCGGAACGGATCGTTCTCGTCTGACAGCAGACTTGAACCTTGGTGATTCTCCGTCTCGAGGAAGTAGTTGAAATAAAGCGTCGGACGATCCTGATTGACCGAACCGGCCAAAGAGAACGTATTGGTAACAAGCGATCCGAGTGCTCCACCGGGGAAGTTGTAGGTGTTGACGATATCGGGGTTGGAGGCGAGGTCACGATGCTGAGTTTCGGTGCGGATCCCATACTGGGCGTTGATACCGCCAATTTGCTGATATCCACCGTTAAAGCTTTCGAATCCGAAGTGCATGCTCGTGCCGCCATTGACAGCAACGCGACTGGCGTCAGGTGCGGAATTGATTCCATGCCCTGGATCCGTTGCTCGCTTATTCGTCGGATGCCAAAGGTTAAAATCTAAAGGTGAGAAGGCCAGACCGATGGGAGCTTGGCCAGAAGAATTAACGCCACCAATCTGAATGTTCGTCGCACTTCCTGCAAACGCAGGAATTAGATTACCACTGGTATCCAGGGCGATAAGACGTCCGGTGTTGGTCACGGCAAAGAGTCGATCCGCAAGCGTTCCATTGTTGACATTCTGGGGGCCAAGTGCGAGCCCTTGGAGATTTAAGGGACCTAAACCCAAAGTTGCACTGAGATCAATCCGATTGAGGACACGACCAGTGCTCGGACTGATTCGCAGAAACTCACCGGCAGTGGTAACACCAAACAGATCTCCCGTGCTCATCAGATTGCTAAAGGAAATACCAGTAACACGCCCCGTTAGCGGCCCGAATGAGCCATCGGCTCCTCCCGTCATTAAACCGCCGCCGGAGGCCGAAAACGATTGTGTATCGTTTGCGCCGGTTTGCGCTCCACCACCCCCGTTTCCGCTAGTTATAACCGCCGTTACGCGTTGCCGTGCTGCGGCATTGCCATTGATCGCGTTGACGATTTGTTCAGCCGTGGGGCCTCCGTTGATCGCAACTGCCGGGTCAGCTGGGGTACGAGTGAGCGTGATATTGATATTGTCGCCAGAAACCGCCACGCTCACGCCTGCGGCACCGCCACGTGCCGGGATAATGTTTACATTGAAATTGTTTCCCGCCAAACCCGGGATCTTTGATTCTACGCGGATAGTAGCGTTATTGGCCGGACTGGCGCCGTTCGAAATCGAGAACGAAGTATTTGCAAACTCCACACCAACGGGTTGAATATCGCCAACGGCACCGTAAGTGATTCCACCGGATATTCGAGGCGCTGCGTTGCCTGATCCGTCTCCGCGGTACAGTTTGGATTGACCGTTCGCTAAATCGGTCTCGCGGACCACCAAGAAAGAATCATAAGTGGGGGAAGCCGTGGCGAGGCCGCGGCGCATGAACGTGATCGCATCGACCTGGTCTGATGTCGAGAATTGTTCCACCCGAGTATTTCTTCCGCCGGGCAGTGGCGCAAAATCGCCGGGGAAACCGACATTGGTGTTCGGTGCCGAACCACGCCCCGGAATGTTGTCATTCTGCGACGAAGCCTCACCGCCGGTTGAAGCATCCATTCTGGTCACAACGCCAACCGAGTTGGTCGCAGAACCGACTCGGCGATAACCATACATCGCGCCGTCAGAGCGGATTACCATATCTTGGTAATCGTTGTTTCCAGACAACAGTCCGCTACCCGACGAGACTCGCGTTAAGAAACGCTGGCCAGTAAACGGGTTAACCGTATAGAGATGATCGTTGTCGTCACCGCCAGCATCGGTTGCCACGTAGAGAACAACGTCTTCCAACCTAAAAGGGACGACGTGGTTTTGTAGGTTAGTTAAATCAATGATCGGCCCCGTCTCAGGATTTACCTGTGAGCCGCGGGAGTTATATCCGATACTTCCAATATGATCTTCAACGACTCGACGAATCGTATTAATCGGTTCCAACCTAACTTGGCTGTTTGGATAGGGCGTGGTCAGAATCGGATTTGGGTTATTAAGGAACGTGCCTCCCAGCGCAGCAGGCATCATTTGATTACTCATTACGGCGACGTAATAAGTCCCCGAAGCTCGCACATGAATCGGTCCGATATACGGATCTCTTGTACCGAGTGATCCACGGGTAAGGTCCTCGCTGCCAGTTCCTGGACCTACACGTTGATCATCAGCGACATTCGACTCGCGTCCTACCCAGATCAATCGGCCGCTGGCATCGAAGACAGCGAAACTCGTGTCGCCCCGCACAGCACCATCGGCGTAATCGATGTCGAAAACGACTGCTACGGTTCCGGGATCATCATTCACCCCAGCAATGGATTGAACACCGGTATGCGCCACCTGGAACTCGTACCAATCGACGTCCGTTGCACTGGATAATGCACCCGAGATGCTGATTGCGGCCATATCGGTTTGCAACAAATTGACAAGCTGTTGCGCATTATCACGAATATCATTCGTCCCGGATAATTCAGCCGCTTCGCCGATCATCGGCGAGCGTTTGGGAAGCCCGACAACATCAATCGCGGTGATGGCGTTTCGGATATCCGCAAATCGAACGGTTGAGCCGGGAAACTCGTCGACCTGTTGCAGTCGAATCTGCATCTGGTATTTACCCGTGCTCGCACCGGCGAGCGTCGACATGGAACCTTGCGGATTGCTACGTACACGAACAAAGTACGTACCAACGGAGCCCGGGTTGCCATGAAGCACATAATGCAACCCCGCGTCGCGGAAATTCTCGGTAAAGAAATCGCCACCCAGAACCGGATTCTGCATCAATGTGAGCGCATTGATACTATCAGCGAATTGAGGATTACTCGAGCGAACCGAACGAGCCAATACGGTCCCGTTGCTAGCCAATACTTCGACGATCACGTCGAGAGTTGGGTCGGTTCGGTCAACGTCGATCCAGATGGGCGTTCCCGCGGTACCACGAAAGCTATAAACGTCTACATCCCGGGAATCGTCGGGGCTGATGAAACCGTGAACTTCAAACCCTAGACGCCGATTCTCGTCACCACTCTTTTCGTTCGGCGCAAGCTCGCCAAGATTCTGGGCGGTGCCGATAGTAGAGTTGATATCTTTACCATTGGTGATCGGATTTTCGCTTTCGCGAACGATGGCTACGTTCCGATCGTTGCTCCACTGGTCAAACAAGAAACCGCGCCAACCCCCGGAAACGCCGGTTGATGGGGTGGTGGAATTATTTGTGTTTCGCATCGGCATGCCGTCGGGCGCGAAACCCGCGCCCACGCTGTCGTCGGCCAAATGCGTCAGCACCACGGGAAAACCAGGTTGGCCCAGAACATGAATCGTGCCCCCGACACGATCGATGATGTCCAGCGGCGTTCCGGTTGCTGTGAAACCGGTTGATGCGCCGCCGGATAGTTTGACGACCAAGCTTTCGGAATTACTACTTTGCAGTCGCAATCCGCCGTTGGTATGAAAGTTCTCGACGGTAATCATGCTCTGCAGAACGTGTACCATGTCGGTATCGTCCCACACGCTTTGCGTCGTCAGCACTTCGCCACGAACCAATACGCCGTTGATCGTATTGCCTGACAATTTGTTAAGCCGAATCAGCGGCCCGTGGTTATCGTCGAACTGGCGGTAGGTGTTGATACTTCCTGTACTGCGGCCGTAGTCTGGCAGAACGGGAAAGTTGAGCGAGTTGGCGTTGATATTGACTACTGGACCGTCGTTATTGACAAATGTGTTATCAACGATCACCGGTTGACTGCCTCGGACGTAGATCGTCCCCGGTCCGTTGTTGCCACGACCGCTGCGTTGATTTGTCGTTGCAATAAATTGCCGACCATTGAGGTTTTCGCGAATCACACTATTGGCGATGCGCAAATCGGCTTGATGAACTTCGATGACATTGAAGGAAATCGTATTGCCTTCGATCGGCGACTGACCACCGCCGAAAGTAATCAGCGCGTGGTCAATACTACCCGAGGATATATGACCAAAGTAAAGACCTGCCCACTGGCCAGCGCTTCCCCTTGAGACCCCGTTACCGTTACTGTCAAAAGACCCGCTGCCGCCAAATCGATCGTCGGTAAAAGAAGTGAAAATAATAGGGTCGTTCGGAGTGCCCTCGGCGATCAATGACGATGAACCTCGTTCAGCTTCAATCCGCGAACCTTGTAACTTAAGCACAATACCTGGATCGACGATCAATCGTCCTGCCGCACGTGCCTCCAGCCCGAAGCCGATATCACGTTGGCCGCCAGGGTTACCATTGATTATCAGATTCTCGGTCAATACGTGAACAATGTCGGTATCGTCGAAACGCCCAGGGACATTCAATTTCTCGATCGTCGAGCCAGTGGCGGTTTCAATCCGCACAAACAGCCCGTTGATGGAGTTGCTTTGCAAGTAGTTTCCGACGATGTCGGGACCGATTCGGTCCATCGAATCATCAAAGCTATCAGGGTTTGCCGAAACGGCTGCTTGCGCACTGTTGCTGATGTAGTTGAACCGGACCGTTGGTCGCGAGTTGATGATGTGAATCGGCGCAAACACCAATTCTTGTGAATCGACAAACACCTTACCGCCGCCGTGTTGAATGTCGGCGTGCGTGATGTGGTTCAGGAAAATCCCTTGTGACGCAAGGTCCGAATCACCACGGTAGACGATGCCGCCTAGGTCGCCTGGGCGACTCGTATTGCCCGTGCCATCGGAATCACCACCAAATGTGTCGTCATGATACGAACGAATGAAAACAGGCGCAGTGGGCGTGCCAAGGACCTGAATAGACGAAGCAGCGCGACTAACGTTAACGGATGATGTTCCGGCGTCCAAATTGGCGCTTCGCATCTTCAACAATGCGCCGGCGTCAAAAACGACTTTAGTTCCTTGCGGTACAAGGAAATCGGCACCATCACGAAGCGGATTTCCGGACGTGTCGCTGCCGACCAAATAAGGATAGGTATCTTGGAGCGTTGTTAAATCACCATCGATGCCTGCGTTACCAGCAATACGCACCAAGTTTGGTGCATTGAGCAGAGCGGGGGTTTGTTCCAGATCCAATTGATCGATGCTTGACAATCGAATCACACGTCCGCTTACCGAAGCGGTCGAGGTCAAAATACTGTTATTGATTACGTTGGCGATTTCGGTGATCAAGTCGCTAGCGTTGCGATTGATTGTGGTTCCGATCGTTGAAAGGCCAAACGTAAAAGTCACCCGATTGATGCCATCATCGATGATGAAAGAGTCACCAATATTGATTTTGCTCGACGCGTCGTTGGGTATCACGATGCGAGACGCTGCCGCTTGAAGCGCCGAACTGAGACGATCGAAAGGATCGCTGATGGATCCATTGCCGCCGGTACCGCCAAGCAGCGGGTCGTTGGCCCGGTCGACGAAGATCGTCGAAACCACGTCACTCGCCTGAAACCAAAACGAATGGACGCCGCCGGGCATGCCGTCGGCGTTCCCATCCATGGCTGTACCATCAGCGTCGCGAAGCGAGTCGAAACGATTGGCATGAAACGACAACTGCAACCGGTAATCGCCACCTGTGGTACCGCCAAAACCTGAGTCTGGGACATTGGGGTCATAGCTGTCATTGCCAGTGCTCGAAACACCAACAAAGTAGATTCCTGGTTCCAGATCCATATCGATTAATGAATCGGTGCCAAAGTACCGGTCGTTGCGTGAGATCATTTCTCTCGCGCCGGTGGCCGGATTCTGGCGATAAAGGGTCAGTACGGTATTTAGTTGACTTGGGGTCGCAAGTCGCTCCGCAAGGGTTTCGGCCCTGACGCGTCCTGCTTCAGCGACTTCGAATCGATACATATCGATGTCAGTGCTGTTTGGCGGTGCGATCCGATTCAAGTGAACAATGTCATGGTCACCAGGAATTACATCGTTGGGAAGACCGGCACCCATTAGCGATGGCAATTCGAAGGAGTGAAACAAGCCAAGTGAATGCCCGATTTCGTGATACATCACATTGGTAAAACCGTCTCCGAAGAAACGGTTCGAATCTTGATACATCGTTGCATTCAAAATGGCTCCGGAACCACCTCCAAGACCCGCAACGGGAGAGTTGGGTTGAGAGTTTTCATCAAATGCTCGCAGATCGGTTTTGCCGATGCGAAGTCCTCCACCTGCCGTCTCACGAAACTCGTAACCCGTATGTTTAGCAAAGACTTCGAAAATCGATCGCACGATTCGGCGTTCTTCGGCCGTAATCTGATTTAGAAAAACTTGACCAGGGATTGCCGGATTAGTGAATGAAGCCGGGAAATGGTATAAGATTGTCTCAATTGCCGCCGGAGTTGTGGGAATCGTGTCCGATGGCGCACCAGTAATCCAAGGCACTCCAGTAGGAATATGTACCTCGCGTTGAATCTCGCGATGGCCGGGTTCGTCTTGACCGCCGACTCGCGGGGGCAACGGAATACTTTGCGGTTGTATCGAGGCGTCGACCGCTACACCTGCGGCACCAAGGCTTCCAAGGTTTGTTGCAGTGGCGAATGACGAATTATTGTCGCCGACAGAAACTGGATTATTCGTGACTCGGGCGTCGATGGTGTAGGAACCTGTTTGGACGTTCGCACTCGTCACTTCAATGAAGTAACTGCCCGTACTTGCACCAGGAATCGCAAATGTGAATGCATTGGCTAAACCGGGGCCAGTCGTTACATCGGCGGTCGCATCGACTAAGTTACCGTTGATATCCAGCAGTCTGGCTCGAAGCGAAAGACCACCGGCGTGCGGTGTGATATTGACCGTTATGTTCGATCCACCATGTAGCTCAACTCGATAAAAGTCTTGGTCGTTAGCATTGTTGCTGAGGCGATCGGAATCGCCCATAAAACCATTGAAGACGAATTGATTTTGGTTGAACAATGTGCCGACGCGAAGTGCGGTTGCAATCGACTCGTTACGGCCACCCGCTTGTCCGACATCAAGACGGTAAGTTCCTTCTGGAATCGCAGTGGCGAAGGTTAGCGTCACGCGATTGGTCGCCGCATCATAAGCGGCTGATTGTGGCAGCAAGGTGGTGTCATCACCGCCGGACAAAGTCGCTTGCGTATTAACGAGACGGAAGAACTTTGGATCTTCGGCATCGTTCAGGTTCAACAATTGATCATCGAAGTAGACGACGATCTGTTTGTCCTCTTGTTTCAGCGAGCCATTTGCGTTTCGTGTGACCGGTTGTGGCACGATCGAGACGACTTGCGCGCCGCGGTCGAGGCGGAAGTTGACCGCTACGTTCTCTCCGCCACCAAACGGCGCGCCGCCGATGCTCCGCAGCGGTTGCGCTCCAGCACCGACAATCTCGATCCGATAGAAATCGTCCGGGAATGCAAACCGATCGTCCGTGGCATTCCATGACGCGCTGCTGGCCGGCCGCAGGACGATTTGTTGACGTTCGCCGGGATCGGTCGTGCCGGGGTTGACGAGGCCGACATAACCGAGCGCCACGTTCACATCACCGACGTTGCCGAACACGCCGTCCCCACCGCTGCGGACCAGTCGCACGGTGTTAGCATTGATCGTCGCCTCGTTCAGGTTCGCTCCGCCATTGAAGAACAGATTGAACTCACGCGGCGCCACGTTCAGCACGTCGCCATCTTGCAGCAGGCCCGAATTATCAGGCCGAATTGCTAGCAAGTCTGCTGCCAAGAGTTCTCGCTTTTCGAGCGTCTCGTGGCCCAGATGCCGAAAGCGATTTCGCTCAGCAAATCGGCTGGAAGTGGCGGGGCGATGGTTGGCGGGGCGACGAGCAGGACGTCGTTTGATCATGGAAGCCTGGCCTGACAGAAAAAGAACAACTTGGCCGCGAGGTCATCGAAGTGATGCAGTGCGCGGCCAGGAGCAAGTTGGAAAATGAACTTTGGCTCGGGGGTGACAAGAATCTGCGAACCATGAGGATAACCTCATCGTCGGCGATTGCAAAATCAGAATAACCTGAATAATCGCGAATCGGGAGTCAGGCAAGGCCGTGATCACCCCGATCGCTCACTTTCCCAGCGATTGGGGGTTTAAAACTGCGATGCGTCGGTCCATGCCGCATCGATCGCTTCTAACAAATCCGACCGGCGTTGTTCCGATTCTTCCTTTGCGCTATCGATTGCCAAGGTGTTGATGACATCGTCCTGGGGCAGCGTGAAATCGGCTGCTAAGGAAGAAATATCTATCGGTCCCACCAGCGGCCCATAGACGCTGTCAGTATTTTCCGTTTGAGTAGGCGCAGCCACGCTTGTGGACATTGTTGTCAACGGCGGAGCCACTAAACCGGGATCGACGAGCGAACGGTTCTCATCGGCTTGTTCACCTTCACCCAGTGCAACCTGGTTTTGATTAGCGATTGCCATGATTACCAGCAACGCATCGAGTGGTTCGATAAACCGATTACCGTCAACGTCATAATAGAGCAGTGGGGTTTCACCGATCGCAGCTTCGATTGGCATAACGCCCGAGTTGCCTTCCCGATTCCATTGGGAAAGCCGTACAAGAACCAACAGTGCATCGATCGGCGAAGTCTCACCGCTAGCATTCACGTCGGTAAAGTTACTGGGGTTTTGCAGCTCGCTGGCCACGACTTGGATTCGAACTTCGCCGACGTTGCTCGGTCGACCGCGGGTATCGCGAATCGTGTAAGTAAACGTCTCGATGCCGACAAAGTCGCTGCTTGGCAGATACCGAACGATACCACCGCCGAGCACGATCGCTTGTCCGCGAGCAGGCGGAGTGATGATTTCAATCGAGTTAAGATCGAGTTGGCCATCAGGATCGGAGTCGTTTTGGGCGACGTTGATTTCGACGGCACGCCCTCGGACAGTGCCTGCGTTATCGTTGACGGCTATCGGCGCGACATTGGTATCGATCGTGATCGTCGCACTTTCACTAAACGCCCCCAGGTCATCAGCGACTCGGTAGCGAATCGAGTCCGTACCACGGAAGTTAGCAAACGGTGTGTAAATCAAACTGCCATCGCGGACCTCAACGGATCCGAAAGCGGGCAATTGCGTAATTTCCAATGTCAACGGATTGATCGTTCCATCAACATCAAAATCATTATCCAGCGGTCGAATCGTTATCGGACCGCTGAGGCCGAGTGTGACGAAATCGTCAACAACGGTTGGCGCATCGTTGATGCCTGCGACGTTGACGGTCACAGTAGCCAAGTTGCTCTGGGCATCGGCCGCATCCGTCACGCGATATGTAAAGGTATCGGCGAGCGTTTGGCCGGGACGCAAGGCTTGGATCGTTGCTGAGCCTCGAGGATCGTATTCGAGATCGCCCGAAGGGAGCACGCGGATTTGAGCACCCGACTGTGATATCGACGCAACAGCGGTCAATCGCAGCGATTCGATGGGATTAGTCACCAGGTCTGGATCCAGCGCCGCATCAAGCAGCGTTTGCCTAGGAATCGGCAGCACGGTGTTTTCATTGCTGTTGAATGAAACGTTACCAGCAATCGGCGTGTCGTTCACTTCGGTGATGGTGATCGTCACCAGCGCCGGTTCGCTGCGGGCATTTTCGCTGTCGATTGCCACGACCGATACAACGGTCTGGCCGACGGCATTGTCCCGCGGGGTGAAGCGTAAGAATCCGTTGTCGGTCACATTGGGCTGTGTCTGGAACAGCGCCTGACCAGCCGCCGGGACCGTCACTTCGAATCGCACGGTCTGTCCCGCCGCGACTTCATCCGACGGGCCAGGGCTGATCTGGGTTGCCAGCGGCACCAAAGTGGTAAACGGACCGGAATCTTCAAGCACCGAAATCTGTGTCAAAGCTGGGTCCGGTACAAAAGTCGGTGGATCATTGATCGGGTTGACCGTGATCGTAAACGTTCGCGGCGGCGTACTGCTGTTAAACTCCAGAGGCGGATTATTCGCCCCGGTGTCTTGCGCGATAATCGTGAACACGGCAACGCCATTGGCATCAGCCAAGGTGCGGAAGCTGAGCGTCCCGGTGGACGATACGACCGGCGGGCTGAAGAACAGATTGTTCGGATTGCCCGCCACGGGAGCGATGATAAAGTTGACCGTTTGACCGGTGACCGGATGCAGTTCGTCGACTGCTCCCGACGGGCCTGCGGCGATGTCGGTGACGAAGTTCGGAATGATCGTTTCGCCAACCAAAGACGTTGTCGTCGCATCCTCGTCAACGGTGACCGACAGCGGACCGGAGAACTGGGGCCGGTCATTGAGCGCCAGGACATTGAGCGTAACGGTATGGAATGACTCGCGAGGATCGGCGGTGAGGTTGCCGTTTAGATCAGACGTCCTCCCATCGTCGCGGACTCCGTAGATGAACGAGTCGGACCCGTTAAAGTTTGGTCGCGGCGTGTAGCGCAGACCGATCAACACCGTCGGATTCTGTGGGTCAAAAACGCGAGACAGCGTTCCACCCTGGGCCGTCGACGCTGGGATTGGCGTGGCCAATTGGATCGTTTGCCCACCGCCTGGCAGTGCGGACGATTCATTGGGCGGACCTGGATTGAATACGTCCAGCATGCCGACCACGCCGCCGGTTCCACGCAGCGGAATCAGTGTCCCTTGGAAGGTCACTGTATTGTCGCTTTGCAAGATGGCCGCATCTTCGTTCAGCGTGAACGCGATCGGTGTCGTTGTATTCAATACCGGACGATCGTTGACGGGCCGGATGTTGATCGTCAACAACCGGGCGGGGCTAGAAACGACGTCGCCTCGGATCGCGTTATCAGGACCATTGTCGGTCGCACGCACTTCCAACACCACGCTACCAAACGCGTCGGGAGCCGGGGTGAAGGTCAACACGCCCGCTCGGCTGACCGTCGGAGCCGACGCAAACATTTGGCTCGTTTCTGGTGTCAAACCGGAAATGGCAAAGCTTACGATTTGTCCCGTGACCGGATCGTTCTCGTCAAAGGCCGTTGCTGGTGGACCAGCGAAGATATTGAATGCGTATCCGGGCAAACGGAATTGAGGGCTATCTTCCAACACGTTGATGGTATTGGTCAGCGTGTTGAACTGAGGTGCATCATTAACCCGGTTGACTCGCAATTGAACAAGTCCCGTGGTCGTTCTGCGATCATCCACCAAACCGCCGACACCCAGGTCCCAAGTCTCACCGCCCAAAGGATTGTTATCGATCACGGTGTAAACGAAGGAATCGAGTCCACCGAAAGTTTCGTTAAAGTCTTGAGGCGGTTGATAGTTGTAACCGATCAACACATTGGAACCGTTGAGCACGGGAGTCAAACTTCCACCGGCGCTGGTCGAGAGCGGAACATTGGCCAATGCAAGAATCTGGTTGCCACCATCAACGGCTAGCGTCTCGTTGTTGGGGCCGACGGTGAACACATCGAGCAAACCGATGCGGTTAAAACCTGGTACACCGGTGGGACGACGAAGAGGGATGAACAGTGGCTGATCTTCTGCTGNNGCACCGGGACCTGCGGCAACCGAGTATTGATTATCGGGCCCCAGTGAGTCGGAGATTCCCAGGACGGCGGGATTGAGCCGTGGCGCATCGTTTACTGGGCGGATGTTGACCGTGATTGTCACGGTTGTCGTTCGCGGATCGGTTGGGTGATTGTCGAAGACATTGATCACGAGCAGTGCGGTGCCAAACGCATCAGGAATCTGTACAAAACGCAAATTCCCACCCGTTACCACACCACTACCGTTGGTTGTAGGTACGAGCACTGGCGTCGCTTGGAACAGCCCGGCCGGGATGGTCGACGCAGCGGTATTGATCGAGATCGAAACCGTTTGCGATGCGATTTCGTCAACCGCTTCGGGGCGGCCCGGCAAGGCATCGGAGATCACTCCGGTAATCGTCACGGTTTGCAGATCGTCACGTTCGAGCAACTCGATCGGCGAGGTTGAACTAAAGACCGGCGCATCATTGATCGCTGCGACATTGATCGTCACAGTTGCAATGATGGCCCCCGGGGCTGACGTGGCCGCATCCCCTTCCGAACTGAGCCGATAGGTAAAGAAGTCGGTACCGTTGAAAGCTGGATTGGGGACGTAATCAAAACTGCCGGTCAGTGGATCGGTAATGGTGACCGTTCCGTTGGCAGGTTGATCGACGATAAACACACGTGGCGGCAAGAACGGGCTCGACAGATTAAGGTCATTATCCATCAACGTGCTGAACGGAGACGAAGGGGTAACGACCAAAGTCATATCTTCGTCGATGCTGTAAACATCATCCAAAGGCTCGAACGGAGCGACGGGAATAATCGAGATCTGATAATCTTCCACTTCGCCACCGACTGCACTGCCGGTGGGTCGCAGGCTGCCTGTGGTCGATAATCGGAATCGCACCCAAGTCGTGCCTGGAACCGCATTGGCCGGAGTAACGACATTCAGGAAATTGACTCCGTCAACGACGGGCTCACTTTGCAGAATCTGTTCTCGTGTCGGATCAAAAGCTCCATCGCCATCGAAGTCGACCCAAGCGTCCAGCAGGCCCGCACCGGTGACGGTAACGGCGATGGTCGTTCCAGCCGGGTCTCGCGGATTTAAAAATCCGAGAACGTCATTGGCTGTTGCGTTGTTGGCGTCCGCGCTCGGATTCAGGAAGACAAAGTAGCTCTGAATTCCGACATCGATTCGCCCGATAGCGACACCGTCTTCATCGTCCAACGATTCAATCCGAATGATCGGGTTGGCTGAATCGACCGTAACGACAACCGAGCGACCTATCGGCGCTAGTTCGGCACGGATCGCATCGGCCAATCTCTGGGTAATCGATTCGGGCGTATCGGTTTCCATGATCAAAGGCACGGGAATGTTACCGGTCAGCGACGCGACACCTCGCTGCACGAATTCAAACGTTGCGGCGCGGTTGCCGATCTGGATGCGGACCGAATCGCCACTGGTCGGCGCTACTACACCGAAATCGGCGGATAGCGCAACATCGACACCGCCATTGGTCGTGGGGGCGAAGGTGAATAGCGGCGACGCGTTGGGCGAGTTTGCTACGACTGGAATTAAACGATCGTCGCTCAGCGGGGCTGGTTGGCCATCGACTTCGGTATCGATGACACGTCCCAGGCGTGGTGTTGAATCCGACCCGACGCTATGACGCGCGCCGTTCTGGGCGTTGGTAGTTCCGTAGCTGTCCGGAGCATCACCGAAGTCGAATCCGACTTCGGGCATGATGATCGTAAAACGCGTTTCGGCGTTGTCGCGATTGGACTCAATTGAGTTACCGGCAAGGTCGGAAATCGCAGGACGCAGTTGTCCTGCAACGGTGACGTTTCCAGCGGTGTCAACGAAGTCGATCGAAACGATGTTGTCGAGTAATAAAGTGCCCCCGCCAGGCGAAAAGGACGTTACCTGAAGTGGCGAAAGTCGCAGTGCACTGGCGAAACTTGCCGCCGCCAAGGATGGCGCAAACTGGCTGGTCGGAATGAACGGCACAGGGATCGCGCCGCCAGAAACTCCTCGCGACTGCAACAGCGAAGTACCGATATCAACTCGGGCCAATACCTGTGCCAAGCCAGTCGGAATGATCGCCGGTTGCTCACCCAGGCGGATCACATTTCCGGTCGACGTCGGACTGAGCGCGCCGGTAAAGGCCGCATTGATCTCTGCGGCGATGATCGCAGCGATTTGCGTTGGCGTGTCGGTATCGCTTAATACCACTCGGCGGTTAGGTGTCACCAATTGCGGATCCGTGGTGAATTGGAAAGCCACCGTGACCGAGCCATTTTGAACACTGAACATCATCCCATCCATAGCTGCCGTGGTGGCGCTCTGGGGGACTACGATTTCCAATTTCCCGGTTACGCCAGGTCGACCCAAAAGGGTCAGCGCGGAGTTGGCGATGGTCAGCACGTCGGTTGCAGTTCCGCTGAGCGAAACACGCCCATCGCCAATCGCCTGCGCCGCGTTAGGTGTTCCCAGTTCGGTTTGAATCGCAATCGCAATCGCCGCGGCTATTTCTTCGATCGTGTCGGTACGCGTGACACTGATCGCGATCGCACCGGGCGATACCGGAGCGATTCCATCGGTAAATTCAAACAACACATTTTCGGTGGCAGTCTGGAAACGGAACTGTTGGCCGTCGGTTATTCCGCGTGCGACGCCAAAGAAGTTCAGGCCTGCGACGGTGCCGGTGATGGTATGCCCGAGCACGCTGCCGATTTGAAGCGAATCGCTATCCATTCTTTCGGGCGCAAGGTTCAAAGGTCCTGCAACCGAATTGACGGCGGCGAGAATGGTATCGCGGATTTGATCGACCGTACCGGCCGATGCGAGGTTGATCGCGATGTTGCCACTGGCCACCGCGCCGCTCAAGTTGATCTCAAACGTCCGGAATGTCCCATCCACCGCTCGAATCGTGAAGATGTCGCCGTCGTTAAAGAAGGTGTTGGGGCCTAAGACTTCAATGCCCAGCGTTTGCGGCACCTGCATCACATAACCACTATCAAACTCCAATACTGCTCGGCGGCCTTGGGCGTCGCTGACAATGTATCGGTCGCCATCGGTGATCGTATCGCCACGTGGCAGTGTCAGCCCTACTCGGTCCTTGTTGTTCAACGTGATCTCATAGACCGCATCGGGACGCCAAAGTCCCGAAAGCGGCGTCAGTCGGATCAGGCGGCTGTTGTCGCTGTAGCCAAACGTGTAGTCGACGCCAGGAATCAAAGTGACGCCATTTTCTGTCAGAATCACAGTGTCCGCTGTGATGGTCGTCACATCGGGGCCCGTGCCTGCTGGATCGAGCAACTGAATCTCAAAGAACGATACTGGCCCACTCTCGCGTGGCAGGCGCACAAAGGACGCACCGGCATCGGTATCGCCGCCGGAAACCTGAACCCCTTGGCCATCGATCCAGTCAATCGGAGAAACCAGGACTGCGGTCGGCTGGACTTGATCGGAACGGTCGATGCCGCCACGATCAATGAAGACGGTGCCACCAATACCGCCCGGTGTGGTCACCGTAGGATCATCGACTCGCGGAATCCCATAAGCGTCGAAACGCGGTGCTTGGATTGGCGATGCCGAAATGCCGACCGGTTGTTTGACCGTATTAAAGAATGTCGCCCGGTCATTCAGGTTGGCAAACGAACTGTCGATAATCGACGAGCCGGCGGCCGGGATATACAGCCGCCGATTGATGTCCTCGAACATCGGAATGTTCGCCGGAATATCGACCGATTGCGAGGCGAGCGGACGATTGCTTGGGATGCGATTGCGTTGGAACGTGTTGCCATTTTCCACCGTCGAGTTGCTGTTAGCCGCGATGTTCAGCCCGACATCAAAACCGCTGATCACATTATTCAAAATGGTTGGGCTGACGGTCCCTTCCACCAAGATCCCCGAACCGTCGGAAACCGCTCCACCAGGTATCCCGGTGACCGGATTGATCTGGAAGATGAACGGGGCATCGACAAACAACGCATCAAGTTCCGCTTGGCTGCGTGGTCGACCGAGGCTGATGAAGTTCGTTCCGTCACCCGAATCGAAACCGATCTGAGCCCCCGTACCACCGAAGCCGTTGGTACCGCCACTGGCCGTGCCGGTAGTCCATGACATGTTGCCATACCGGAAAGCAACGATGTCACCTTGTGGATGACTTTCAATGTAAACCGTGAAGGTATTCGTTGCCCCTGTGTTTCCAGGCGATGATGTTGAAAAATAACCAACATCCACCCAGTCCATTTGGACAACGGGATTGCCACGATTCGGACTAACACCGCGGGTCAAGTGCACAGTCCCAGCCGAGCCGCCTCCCGGACGCGGCCGAGTGTCGACGTCTGCCCAAAACGGCGCGATGACGGGACGGTTCTGGGGGAAACCGCTTGCGGTGAAAGAAAACAACGGATTATCAAATGTAAGATTACCGTTGTTATTAACGAAGAACTGATTGTAAGTGTTGCCAAAGAATCGGAAATTAAAACCGAAGTTTTGGGCGGCAGAAGAGCCGTCATCGTTGGGGCCCATGATGGTCGCCGTGTCAATCGGCAAAAACACAACATCCAGCGGATTGGCCGCTTGGGACTGAGCCGGGAAGACGACCGTATTGTTGACAATTCGGCCAAACGGAACGGGTGCTGGCGACGAACCATCGGTCGGCGTGATCCCTGAATAGACGATGCCGTTGCCTTGGGTGGCCGTGATCACGTTGTTGACAATCACAGTACCTGGGACCAATCGCTCCGTATTGGGATTTCGCAGCAGCGCTACGCCACTGGGGTGTCGTTCCAAGGTGGATGTGCCGGTCGCACCTGGAATTTCATCGCCTGTATAAGTGGCACGAATCCCAGTTTCCGAGAAATCACTGATCACATTTTGCTCAATGATCAACTGACCTTGGCCACGGAACAGATTCGCGTCACTGGGCTCAAGGAAGTAGCGTGCGACCACCGCATCGGTTTGTCTGGGTTGAAGGGGACGATCGGTAGGACGAATGGTCAACTGGTATTCACCAAATCCACCCGCTGAACTGACCGCCACCACATAGAAACCGCTGCGCGGTGCGACGAAACCATTCACCCCATCCACATTGCCTGCTTCCAGCGTCAACGTGTCAGCATCAAAGATTTCAACCAGCGGCGTCAGTACGCTGCCGAGGTTCAGTCCAACGACCTGCGCGAACGCGTCGATGCGGTCGCCGGCGTTAAGGAAAATTCGCACAGCATCAACATCGTCCACAGGGCGATAACCACCAAACCCAAAAACCCATTCGTTGAAAATCGAATTGGTGTAATCGGTGTAAACCGCGTCGCCTACCTTGCCGACCGCAATCAAGGTATCCGTCATCCCATTGCGATACGCGGTTGTCACAGGATTGGCCAACCCGATCTCGCTGGCGGAACCGATCGTATCGTTGGTCGCTTGGCGGTTCTCCTGGTCGACAATCGGCAATGTGCGCGCCGTTTCTCGTCCATACTTGGTTTCCGCAGCGACGAGATCGACCTTGATGAATTGACCAATGGTCGGGTTGATAACTACGGACGATCCGAACAGATTGATTCGGGTCGAAGTGCTAGGCCCGGCTTCGGCGCCATCAATCCCGGCGGCGACAATTCCCAACACGTTTCGCGATTGAGTGCTGTTGATCGCATCTCGGATTGAGGTCGCGACAGCGTGCGCAGGAAACGGTCGTCCATCTGGTAAATCTTTTTGGAACGCAACACGCACACGGCCCGCAGTGACAGAACCGTTGGTATCGAACTCAAACATCAACTGGCGAGTGCCGTTGGAGATTACGAACGTATCACCGTCGTTGATCTGTGAGGCGTCGGGTGCGATCAACGTGACGGCATCGTCAAAGCGGTCATTGGTATCAAATGCTCGGCCGAGTCCAAACTGTTCGTCGCGTCGATTGACTGTTCCGCCCGAGGATCGCGGATTGGGCGGCCGACGAAGGCTATTAAAATCATTCGGCACCGCAAAATCGGGTGCTTGGCGAATCTCCAATGTATATCCACCGACCAAAATCTCATTGGGATACTCAGCCGTGGTGGTACGATTGTACTGTGGGTCGATCACAAAATTGGAGTTGCCCACTGGCGCATTGGTTACCAACTCGCCTCGTTCAGCAAAGCCAATGATGATGTCATCGATGTAGACACCTTCAATATTGTTATTCATCCCTGGACGAGGATTGATCTGGCTGCCGGCAACAAAACTGCTCGCAAACGCTCCGAACTCGTCACCCGGCAGGAAGGTGCTAAAGCCGAGCGTCGATAAGTTGGATACTAAGCGTTGTTCGAAGACTCGAATCCGGTTGGTCGCAAAGCCTGGGTAATGTTCGATCGAAGCGGCCGTAACGCCAGAGGCCGCGTTGCGAGTTCCCAACCCGTTGACCAGTGCGGCTCGAATCGCCTCTCGGACTTCGCCATCGGTCATTGCCCAATGATAGAAAATGGGAACATTTCCACTGGGCAGTAATTGCGAAGCTTGGCCACCTTGATTGAATGCGATCTCGGTAAAGCTAGCTCCTAGAACCCGAGCACCCGCTCCCAGAATCGTCAACTGGTCGCCGGTCGCGGTCGCGTTGAAACCTAGGTTCAGTGAATTGATACGCACTGCCAACTTGGTTGCAATTGAATCCGCCGTATCGGTTCCGAGGATATAAACTTCGTCGGTCGGAAACGCCGGTTGGATTGTTGGTGGTGTAAACGCGATCGTGCCGATACCCGTCAGCGTGGCGTTAAAACCCGCTAATGCATCGATCGCATTGACGATCGCATTGATATCCCGGTTGGTCACAGTCGCAGCGGCGGAGTTATAAAAAACCGTAATCCGTCGCTGAAAATTACTAAAGGTTGCAAACGCGGGAACATCACCTGTGAGCGTATCGCGGAAAACAATCGTCACCCCATCGGCAGTACCGGTATTGACCGCCGTAACATTGATCGACTGGAACCCGACAGTGAAATCGACATCTTGAACCGATTCCAAACCGATGGTCGATGTCGTGCCGATCGCATTGGTCAGTTGCAACGATTGTCCGTCAAGCGCCATCGGGTTGGCCGGCATCTCGATTTCCAAAACGCCAAAACGCTCGGGTGTGAGGCTAAAGGCGAGCGCCTCTGTATCTCGCAACTGCGAACCGATAGCGACTGCGGTTGAAGTTGGATCGAGTGCGAGCAAGACAGCTTGGATCTTGCTGGCAACCATCGCCGCGGTGTCGGCCCGATCAAACACCACTTCATTCGGATCACCCGTGCCCACGGTCGTCAACGTCAGATTGACGATACCCGCTGCTCCGGTGATCGAAATCTGTTGGCCTTCAAGGATCGCATTACCCGCTGGAATGTTGATCGCCACGCCGCGAACGAACTCAAACGTGGTCAGTGCCTGAGGGGATGCGACGGCATTGGAGAGCGTCGTATTGAGCGAGCGGCTCAGTGTAAACGTCGACCCAGGGATCACTTCCACGCCCGGGGTCGCTTGAATTTCGGTCAAGAACCCAGTGGTCCGGAACTGACTTTGCATCCCACCGGCGGTTGAAAAGTCGAATCGCAACTGGACGTTTTTGTTGCCCGCTAAAGGTGACAAATCGATCCGAGCTTGACGCCACGTGTTGGTGTTGTCGTGCAGCGGTTGAACCGGTATGCCGGTCTCTTCAAAGTAATCAAACTCGTCAGTTACCCCTGCCCCGCGGAGCGTATTGTTGGTAGCGAGCAATTGCCACTGGCCATCATCGCCTGCGGCAAATACACGCAGTGAATCGACCGCTTGGTTAGCCGGGTTGCTGGAGGGACTGGTCTGGCTTTGATTGTTGTTTTCAGCTTCCAGGAAATAACTGAAGTAAAGTGTCGGTGCGTCATCGGGCCCGTAGTTTTCTAGGCTAAACGGCGTGCTGACCGACGAACCATGCGCGCCACCGGGCGATTGATTTCCACCGGCGCCATCGTTATTGACGATACCGCCGTTTGCAAAACCAAAATACAGGCTAGCACCACCCGTGACGCGTCCCTGCGTTTGATCGACACTGGGGAACGTTCCGTGAGCTTGGTCCGACGCGTTGCGACGACCGGTTTGGTGCCAAGGATTTTCTTCACGTGTGCTGAACGCAACACCGGTGATTTGCCCAAACGCTGCCGTTGATCCGGTCCCGGTAATGATCGGAACAGCACTGCGGCCATGAACCAATACGCCAGCAGGTTCGATCGCGCCGCTTGCGCCTTCGCTTAGCGTATAAACCCATCCGTCTGTGGTGGTAGCGAACAAGACATCTCTGTATCGACCCTGTCCAGTCGTTGGATCAATTTCAGTAAACTGCGGGCCGAATGTCAAACTTGAAAAATTGGGCGGAGTCAGCGTGCCGGGACTGTGCAATGCGTCCCGCTGAACGGTACCCAGGAACGTCGTGTTGATCACACGGCTATAGGCAAACTGAGGCAGACCCGTGACCGGATCAATTGGTTGTCGTGTGCTAGAGGTCGTGAAACGATAAACACCACCCGTACTGGTCACGGCATAGAACTGAGACGAACCCAATCGCTGTGCTAGTCCCGTTACATTGCCGCCGGTCTTCCGTGGGTCTGAATCGACGAACTGGCCGACGTCCAGAACTCCATGCTCGAATCGGTCCGATGCAGGACCAAAACCCGGGGTATAGCGAACATTAGCAGGGAAGGGGCGATTGGCGTTGGTGTTTGGGTTTCCTGTGTTGGTTACCAATCCATTGGTTTCCATCATGCTGAAAACCAGGTTGTCTCGCAATTCAATCGGCACTTCGCCTGCGCGCCCTTGGTTGCTGCGATTGCCCACAACGGTCAGCGTACCCGAACTACCATTCAGGGCCGGGAAAGCGGTATTAGAAGGACTGTGAGCGAATGCTCCTGGGTGCTGGTAGGACATCGCGTTGACCAACAACACGGCGTCGGGATCGGTTTCGGTGTTATTGAAAGCATCGTTACTACGTCGAAAGTTAATTGAATCGTCGATAGAGCTCAGTACGGTGCCGTTGCCAGCGCTGATGTTCAGGTAATTTCCTGTCGCACCTGGATTCACTGCTCCGCCTGCATTTTGGAGACTGTAGGCGAATAATTCGCCATCACGACGAATCCCAAGGTCACCGACCGACTCACCGAATTGGCCGATCGCGCGTTCAAGTTGTCCGGTAAACGGATCGACCGAAAGTAAGGCAGTCCGATTCCCACCCGTGATGCCACCCTGCATCGTCACAAACATGCGAACGTCTTCAAGCGTATAAGGGACGATCGAAGTGGCATCAAACAACGGAGTGACTGTCGGGACATCGCCTGATGATTTGAAGTCAACGAAAGGTGATCCAAAATACGGATCATAGCCGCCTACGTGAGTAAATCGCCCATCGAGAAATCCGTCTTCAAAGTTCTGTTCGGCGATTCGGCGGATCGATGAATTGGGAATGATCCGCGTGCCGGGGGCCGGCGCGTTGGGGTTCGCCAATTGTGCCAGCGGTTCGGGGATCATCTTGGCGCTGCTGACGACGACGAAATAGGTCCCTTCAGGCAGAGTGACCGGACCGATCGACGCGTCGAGCGTACCTGCCGAACCGGCGGACAGGTTGGCCATGTCATTGCCAAACCGCGGGCGTCCTTGGTCGTCGGCGATGTTGGAATTGAGGCCGTGAGCGACCAATTGTCCGGCTGAATTGTAAACCGACAGTCGGGTGTTGGGGCCACCGAGTTGGTCGGCGTAATCAAGGTCGAACGATACGGTTACGAATCGTGGTTCGAAAGAAGTAACGCGAGGTGTTGTGGTGGTGTCGCGGACTTCGATTCGATAGACATCCAAATCCTCTTCTGCTAAGGATAGCTGACCACTGGCCACATTATTTCCGAGGACCCCAGAAACTCTTAACGTCCCTTGGTGGCTCGCCAACAGATTGCCCAGGTCGGTCGTTGCGCCGGAGGCGAACGAAACATTATTGGTGCCCGGATTGATATTCAAACCATTGGCCAGCAGTCGCTCAGAAAACTCCGCCGTTAACGGCGAATTGAACGGGCTGGCCGGTACATCGATCGCATGAGTCGCAAAACGAATATCGGCCAATCGAACCGTACTGCCCGCGATTTCATCCGCTTCGTTCAATCGAACTGAAAGTTGATATTGACCGCTGGATAGCCCGGATCTAACAAAATTATTATTCCATAATCGGTCTACCGGGTTAACCGTGTGGCTAGGTCCCAGATTACTGCTGCGGACACGGACGAAATACTCGTTTTCTGTAGCGCTGTTTCCCGGCAAAATGACTCGCATGCCGGCATCCAACGTGTTGGGGCCCTCAATAACGCGTTGTCCAGTCTTGCTCAGCGACATCGCTGTCGCCGCTGGGACGGGCAATGGGAATGAAGGCAACGGCAGGCGGTTGTTGGCTGCTTCGACAAACGAACTGTTGCTCAGTGCAAGAATGTTGCCATTGATATCGATCAGTTCAACAACTGTATCGAGTCCGAAATCGGTATCATCGATATCAATAAAAACTTCGGTTTGACCAAAGGCAGAGAACCGATAGACGTCGACGTCACTGTTGAGGCTTAAGGTTCCGCGAACGTTAAAACCGAGGCGAACATTCTCATCACTGCTGGTTTCCCTGGTCGCCAACCTGCCGATCAACTGAGCGGTGCTCGGTATCGCGTTGACCCCTGCTGATTCGGGGATCGCCGATTCGTTCTCAAGCACAAAAGCGACATTGCGATCATTCGCCCCGCCGCGCAAGACGATCCCGTACCAGTCGCCCGGGGCTGCAGCGGTGGTCGCGTTGTTGGTGTCGTTTTGAGGTAAGCCCGCGGGCGTGAAACCGGCACCGACGGTGTCATCGTGGATGCTCGTTAGGATGACCGGAAAGCCAGGTTGCCCGATCACTTGGATCGTCCCACCAATCGAGTTCTCAAGGTCATTCAAATAACGATCGGCGACAATTGCGCCACCGTCTTGCATCTTTACCACAAGGCTTTGGCCAGGATCGCTCTTGAGCCGCAGTCCGCTGCGATGGTGATGATTCCAGGCGTACACAAATCGTTCCACAACGTGCACGATGTCGGTATCATCCCAGACGCTTTCGGTGGTCAGTGATTCATTGCGAATCAACATGCCGTTGATTCCATTACCGTCCAGTCGGTTTCCTGCGATCAGTGCGCCCTGATTGTCCTTACGGCCTTCAAACCGATCGACAATGCCCGTTCCCCGCCCTTTGTCTTGAACTTGTTGGAAGTCGAGCGAATCTGGATTGATGCTGATCGCCGCGCCAAGGTTGTCGCGGATGATGTTGTTGACAATCGTAGGCTGAGAACCGCGAACGAAAATGGTGGCGGGGCCATTGAATCCAACGCCATCGCGGAAATCGAGATTCCCTGTATTACCCGACGCGTTGTTGGAGATTACCGAATTGGCGACTCGGACGTCGGCTTGCAAGATTTCGATCGGATTGAACGTCGCAAATCCGCCCGAAACGGAACTGTTTCCGCCGGCATAGCGGATCACGGTATGATCCAAGCTGGCGCTACTGCCTTGGCGGAACACCAAGCCGGACCAAGCACCTGGCTGAGCAACTCCTGCAGTGCCATCGTTGTTGGTATCGAACGTTCCACCGGCTCCATATTGGTCATCTAGTCGGCTGGTGAAAACAACCGGGTTGCCATCGATCCCTTCGGCATAAAAATCGGCTCCCACGCCGGTTTCGATCCGTGCGGTATCCAACTTGATAACCAGACCTGGATCGATAGACAAACGGGCATCAAAACGTGGCAACAAACGTTCGCCGCTGGTTGTTGCCATAGCCGCCGCAGAGAGGCCACCGCCGCGTGTTATGCCTGTGTCGAGCGCCGTGGTTGAGTTTCGGTCAAGTTGCCGAACAAACTCATAATCACCAGTTGACGGATTGAATCGATAGAGCCGTCGGCCAGCATATTCCGCAGTCGCCTGAGGCAGATTTTGCAGCAGGATATTGCGATTGCTGTTGACCGTCACTGTTGCGGTAGGCTCACTGGCCAGCGATTCGATCCCATCGCGGGTAACAAACGTTACGCGATAATGAATCGCATCGCCCGGGGTGAGTGAACCGACAAGGACGGGTGGAGAAACATTATAAGTCACGCTCAGCACATCAGGGCGATCTTCTAGCATCAGAGGGCCGCCGGGTTGGCCCTGCAGCACCAACACTTCGGAGATCACGTGGGTGATATCGAAATCATCGAACCGACCGCTTACGGTCATCGGTTCTCGCTCACCGACGGCAGGCGTGCGGACTCTTACAAACAAGCCGTTGATCGAATTATTAACAAGTCGATTTCCACGAATGTCTGGACCGACTCGGTCATAATCGCTGGTAAACGATTCTACTCGTTGGTAAATCGGCGAGTGGAAATTGGTTTCGGCAAAACTATTGGGATCTGCACTGATCGCTGCGTCACTGCTGAACTGAATCGTATTGTGGATAAGCGTTGGTCGTGATTCCAGCATTTGCAGCGGCGTGACCACCGGTTCGCTTGATGAGATGCTTCCGCCACCGTAACGAATGTCGGCGTGTGCAACGTAATCCAGGAATATCCCTTCGGTTTCCCAGACCGGTCGTCCTTCGGAATAATCGAAATCGTTTCGAAACTCGATCCCTGCCCACTGGCCAGGTCCCGGTGTTGTGGGCAATGAGTTCGTGTCGACGCCAAAGGATTCATCCTGATAACTGGTGAATACCACTCTGCCATCGACAAACGACCCGACGTTATTGACTAAGACGGGGGTACCAAGAATCTGAAGCGCCGCGAGCGACCGATCGTCATCAACGCGTGAACTGCCGACAGTGATCTTGGCGTTGCGAAGCTTGATGATCGTGCCGGCGTCGATCATTACCGTCACGCCGCGAGGGACGTTAAAGTTTTCGCCGTCGGACAGGATCGCATTGCTGGGCCCGCCGCGACCAATCTCATAAGCTTGGTTATCGCCCACCGTTTCGATTCGCCCATCGGCACCTGCGCTGGGAAGAATGCGGACGATATCGCCAGGACGGGCTTGGGAAAATGCATAGGCAATGGTGCGATAGGGAGTCAGCAAATCGCCGTTGCCGCTGGTATTGACTCCTGATTTATCGACGAACAGAGTTCTCGCTTCGCCTGACCCCGCATCGACCTTGCGTTTAGCGGTTCGGAACCAGAAATTAAAATCGCCTCCTGGATTTCCGTCGCCGTTACCATCGAGCGCCGTGCCATTCACGTCGGTAATCGTATCGACATTCAGATTCTGGAACGTAACCCGCATCTGATAGGCGCCCTGGCTGCGGCCGCCCATCCCACTGTTCTCGATCAATGGGTTGTAGCTGTCATTGCCCGATGCTGTGATGCCAACAAAGTATCGCGCCGGTGTACCGTCGGCATTGGGTGAAACATCAATGCCGACGAACGAATCGTTACTGTAGTAGTCGTCGTTGCGGGCGACCAAATCATAATCGCCGGTACTCGGGTTGAACTTCCAGAGTTTGATGTCGGTATCGAGCAGGCTGGTCTCGTCCAGTCGCTGCGCAAAGGTCTCAATTGAAATACGACCGTCGGCCGCGACTTCGAAACTGTACATGTCAACGTCGCGGATCTCCGGCCGATGCAACGCCATCCCTGGAATGATATCGCTGATGCTAAGGAAATCTGGCTCGATGCTGAACGGACTGGGTAAAGCTCCATTTGGAAATGGAAACAGTGATGCATTGTAAAGTGCGGGGTTTGACCCACTGGCGACACCTGGAACCTGTTCGAAAGTATTACCAATACCCAACAGCGAACCGATACCACGGAGCAATTCCGTGAAGTAAGCCGGATTGGCAGTTTGGTTCGGACTCAATCCATATCCATCGAACCAGTTTTCGGCAGCGTTTAAGATCAATACTCCCCGCCCTGGATTGGTATCGTCGACGCGGTACTCATGCAACGCCTGCCCGGTACCCGTAATGGCCGATACAACTAACGGTCGCAAGTCGCCGGTGACAAACTGCAAGCCGCGGTCCTGGGTTTCA
>DNWZ01000662.1 GCA_003506095.1 Planctomycetaceae bacterium
GCGAAGATTTGGTCAGCGAAATGACCGTCGTTCGCAATGAGTTTGAAAGTGGCGAGAACTCGCCGATTCAAATCCTGATGCAAAGAATCCAAGCCGTTTCGTACGAATGGCATAATTATGGAAAAAGCACGATTGGCAATCGCAGCGATATCGAACGTGTGCCGATCGTTGCGTTGCGCCAATTTTATAAGAAGTATTATCGTCCCGACAATGTTATGGTGATCGTGGCCGGTAAGTTTAAGCCGGAGACAGCGCTTGAGTATTTAGAAAAGTACTTCGGAACGCTAAAGCAACCCGACACGCCGATCGATCCAACTTACACAGTTGAACCGCCAAAAGACGGTGAACGCACCGTGGTACTGCGCCGCGTTGGCGATGTCCAATACGTGGGTGTTGCTTATCACGTGCCGGCGAGCAGCCATCCTGATTTTGCCGCTGTTCGCGCTTTAACGTATATCATGTCAGACGAACCGGGCGGTCGTTTGTATAAGAATATGGTCGAGAAAGAGTTGGCCAGCAACGTATTTGCGATGGCTTCGGCGTTTCACGATCCTGGTATCTACATGGCGTTTGCCGAAGTGCCGCAAACCGCGTCGATCGAGACCGCTCGCAGCACGATCATTGCGACGCTGGAAGAAACGTTCGCGACCACTCCGCTTTCGCAGCAGGAAGCCGAACGGGCCAAGCAGCAGATTCTCAAGCGTCGCGAGCTCGAAGCGGCCGAATCGAACCGAATCGCGGTATCGCTGTCCGACTGGGCGGCACAGGGCGATTGGCGACTGTACTTCCTGTTTCGTGACGCTGTCGAAGCCTTAACCGCCGAAAAGATTCAAGAAGTGGCGGAAAAATACTTCGTGCGAAACAACCGCACCGTCGGCTTGTTTATCCCGTCCGAAAAGCCCGAACGAATTTCGGTCCCCGAGTCACCGAATCTGGCCGAACGACTCGAGGGCTATGTGGGCCGCGAAGTAATCGCCGCTGGAGAAGCGTTTGATGTCGATCCGCTAGCGATTGAAAAGCGGACTCAGCGAGGCGAGTTGTATCCGGGTTACACCTACGCAATGCTGCCCAAGAAGACACGCGGCGGATCGGTAACTTTGATGATGACGTTGCGTTTCGGCGACGAAACTTCACTGCGTGGCAAGATCGCACAAGCCGAGTTGGTTGGGGCAATGATGCAACGCGGCAGCCAGTCGCTGACCTACCAAGAAGTCGAAGACAAACTGACGCAATTACGCGCCGATTTAAGCTTTAACAGCACCCCTGGATTGCTGCAAATCCGCGTCAAAACCAAGGGTGAAAACCTGAGCGAGGTGGTGAAGTTGATCGGCGACCTGATCCGTAATCCGCGGTTCGAAGCGAGCGAATTAGAAGTCGTTCGGCGCCAAATCTTGACCGGTATCGAAGGGTCGCTGAAAGAACCCCAGGCATTGGCACCGCAAGCGGTTCGTCGAGCACTGGCGCCGTTTGAACGGGATGACGTTCGTTACGTACC
Source organism: Planctomycetaceae bacterium (assembly GCA_003506095.1). Lineage (GTDB taxonomy): Bacteria > Planctomycetota > Planctomycetia > Pirellulales > Pirellulaceae > UBA6163. The sequence goes on from DNWZ01000662.1 coordinate 1,496, forward strand.
GACGATGGAAGAAGAGATTGAGATGTATAAGAATGTCACGATCGAACAGATTCGTGAGTTCTATGCTGATTTCATCGGTGGCCAAGCGGGCGAATTGTCGGTGGTTGGCGATTTCGATGACCAAATGATCAAGAAACAGGTGCTGGAGATCGTCGGCGATTGGAAGGCCAAGATGCCATACGTGCGGTTCGATCGCCGAGCGGTGACCCATGTCGCTGGTGGTGTCGAGCGGATCAACACGCCGGATAAATCCAATGCGATGCTGTACGGCAGCATGCAGTTCAACTTGGATGACGAAGCTGCTGCGTTTGCCGCTCTTGAAATGGGCAACTACGTTCTCGGTGGCGGTTCGCTGAGCAGCCGTCTGGCAGACCGCGTTCGCCAGCAGGAAGGCCTATCTTATGGAATCGCTTCGGGAGTGACCGGCCGTCATCGCGACCAGCGGACCGACTTTACGCTATATGCGATCACGAATCCACAAAACGTCGACCGTTTGTTGGAAGTAATCAACGAAGAGATTAAGCTTCTGCGGGAAAAGGGCGTAACGGAGGACGAATTGGCGCGAGCCAAGGAATCGTATCTGCAAGGTGAAAAAGTGCGTCGGGCTGAAGACGGCAGTTTGGCATCTCAACTGCTCGGTTCGATGTTCAATGGTCGCACGCTGGAGTTTAACGCGGAGCACGAACAGAGGATCGCGAAGCTTACGGTTGAAGAAGTCAATCAGGCGATTAACGACCTGATCAACCCGAGTAATTTGGTGATCGGTGTCGCTGGCGACTTTAAGTAAAGCACCGCGTGATTATCTGCTAAGATAGAACAAGAACAGGCGGCAATCTGCAAAGGTTGCCGCCTGCTTTTTTAATCGCTTAGACTTATTCGGCAGCCGGGATCTTGACCTTCTGTGCCCCCGGTTCGTACTCCGTCGTCGTCAGATCGATACCATCAAAGGGCAATGTGTCCGGGGTCACGCGCACAGCGGTGGTGACTTTCAGTGGGAATGGGCTACCGACATCGTAGGTCAACTCAATGAAACTCGCAGTCCAGCCAGCCTTGGAATCAGGTACTGGCATCACATATTCACCTTCAGCATTGGGCTTCAGATCGCTTTCCTTAAACGCGGCGCCGATGGTTTTGAGTCGGAAATCGCGAGCACCGGGGTTGTTAGCCTGCCACAACGTCACTCGCGACGGTTTGGTTTTCGAGGTTGCGCGGATCGAGCCGTTGTCTTCGAAGGTCCAGGCATATTCCGGACGCGGTTTACCCGAAGCGATGAGATGATAGAACGCCGCGACACTTTGAATCGCGTCGGTATTCTTTAAACTGTGGTCGGCATTGGGAACGTAACGAATCAGTTTCTCGCCTTGAAGTTTTTCATAGTAAAAACGTGACGAATCCGGCAGGAAAAACTGATCGCCACTGCCGTTGACGATGTACTTGGGTTCGGTCAATCGATCGAGGTGGTAATAAGGATCGACATGCTCATACAAAGCTTGCATTCGCGGGTGATCGAACCGTTGTAAGATTTTGTGTTGGTAGTAATTTCCGATCGCGTCGGCCCAAAAACCGTAGGATTCGGCATGATGCCGTAACGACGGTTCCGCATTGACCACATCGATGACGATGGGCACAACCGCTTGAACACGGGAGTCCGCAACACCGGTCATCCATGTGGTCCAACCACGCTTGGAAGCACCGCCGACCACAAACTTGTCAACGTCCAGGTTGCCACCGGCGTCGGAAGCGGCAAACTCGGTGATGCAATCCATGGCCCGCACGGCACTCTTAACCATCGGCAACCGTGGCAACCATGTCGCATCGCCGGTTTCAAGAAACTGGGACCATGCGTAACCGATCAGATCGTCTTCCGAACGCGGTTGGCCGTCGTTGTGAAAAACGAGCGGCTGGTTAGGAACGTTTTTGAGTTCCGCGACAATGCTTCCGGTTGCAATCGCGATCGTGGAACTGATCAAATCCGAACCATTGGGGACCTTGCTGTTATGGCCTCCGCCGCCAATCAGCAAGAACGCATGGTTGGTTGTAACTTTCTTTGGGACGGTAACGACAAGCCAATGCTCCCAAACCGGGCGATCGACTTCTTCTTTCGTTCGCCATGTCTGCGATTTCAAATGTATGACCGTCGTTGTCATTCCGATACCTTCGACGGTTTTTTCGATTCGCCAGGAGTAAGTTGGGTCTTCTTTGGCGACGTATTCATCCAAGGCCGTTGGCTTGGTGGCGAGCAACTGCTGCGCAGAAACATTGGCCCCAGCCAAGAAAACAATCAAAGACGATAGAAGCACGCTGTGAAATCTCATGAACCGATAATTCCTAGTTTTTTGTTTGAATGGGGTGTCAATTCCGAAACGGGAATGAATCGGAACCGTCATGTGCGGGTGTGCAAGAAGCAATTGATTTTGCACGCAGACGATTGAGCCAAAGTAAAAGTTGGCTGTTAAGCTGCAGAGGCCTTCTCCATCGGTTCGCCCAATGGGTTGAAGCAGTTTGATTGGCTAGCCCGCGACGCGACGTGCCCACCGACCGCCCCGGCCACTCCTTTGGGTGGATCCATAGTGGAATTCGCCGGAATCCGACTGCCCAAGGGCGCAACGGAAGTCTGGCGACATCCGCTACGCCTAAACGCGTCACTGATTGATCACAGGATGCTTACTTTGTTGTTAAAGCGATTGTGCCCATGTCGTTCATTTTGCTTTCGGTGACCGTAAACTCGATCTCCGACTTGTCGGGGTTCGTGTAACGGTCTTTCAACTTATCAGGCCCGCTGTAAGACATGCTTAATGGATTCACTTGGCCCCATAGAATCGTCACTTTATAGGTACCAACGGGTGCTCCGTCGCCGCTGGCGTAAGTCGATATGGAAATCTTGCCACCGGCCTCTGAATAACCACTCGGAAAAGTTGGCTTCGCGGGATCACCGCCAGACTTGTTGTGCAAACTAATTTGCAACCCTTCTTGGGGCACACCGTCGACAGTCACAATTCCGGTGATCGGATAGACCGGAAGTTCGTCAGGATATTTTTTCTCACAACCGACGAACAGACACATTAAAAGCAAACAAAAACTTGTTCGAATCAATTCGGGTTCCTAGGCATCAAATGCGATACGATGTTTGGGGGTGAGCAAAAATTCCGTGCAACGGTTTCTAACCGCTTGCACGTTTCCGTCAATGGCAACTGTTTTGATCGATAGCGGTCAAAAATTACGAACTACTCAGTAGGGATGATTTCACCGTTAGCGCGCGTGATTCGTCCAGCGACGATCATCGGTTGAACTGAATCGCTGACGAACTGAACGGAGGCATCGGCAAGCAAGAAATGGCAACCGCCGGGATGGAACGAATGGAATCCTGCGCTTCGAACATTCGAGCAGTTGATGGCGCATGCCCCTGCAGTGATGGGGAAGCCAGGGTTACGAATGGTTCCTTGCATCCAATTTTCGCCGAGCAATGGATCGCCCCATCCACCACCCTGCATCGCTGCTAGGGGCAATAGAGCAGCGGTTAAGACAACCTCGCGGGTGCCAGAATAGATTCGGTCGCCTCCGGTTCGTTCGCCCATTAGGAATGTGTTCGAAGTCCCATCGATAATCCCAGCCATGCGGAACGTACGGGGAGTTTGGAAAGAGGTTTCGCGCATCGCTCCTTCGCGATTATCTCCCACGCCCGGAGGCAGTGCGGCAATCGCCGTTGCCCAATAAGGATTTCGGACACCAGTCGTAATCGAGTAATCCGACGCTGCTGCCCGCCATGTACTGGCTGCAAACCCGGGAAGTGCGCCGCCGAAGTTTGCCGGTGCACCACCGTTGTACACTCGCGATGGGCCGCCAGGGGATGAAGGGCAAATAAAGGTGGGAAGCGGTGTCGCGATGACAGCGACGTTGGCTATCCCGATAGGGCCACCTTCATTGGTAGCCGAAACCGATGAGTTGTACTGATCAGCCAAGGCGGTTTGTTCCATAAATGGCAACAACGATACGCCAAAGCCCTGCAAATTGTAGGGCGGGGCCGGCAGGTAGATGCCGTAAGCGGCAGGCAGTGCCCTGAAAGTCGACTCGTAGTTGTGAAATGCCAATCCGATCTGCTTCAAGTTATTGCCGCAGCTCATTCGTCGCGCTGCTTCGCGGGCGGCTTGAACCGCAGGCAGCAGCAGACCGACCATCACGCCGATGATTGCGATAACCACCAGCAACTCCACCAAAGTAAAACCTTTACGATCCGACCATTGTTTTTGCATCGCACGCCTCGAACGGGTGACAAAAGAGTAAGAAAAGCTGACTCAACATAACGCGGACTGACCCCCACAAGTACACATAATAGATTAGGTATCTGCGAAAGCTGATGAGGGGCTCGTTAAGAATTGAAGTATCGCAAGCACCCTGTATCTGATGCAGCGGTTGTGTGGTTTGTTCCGCCCCAACCGGCCTATTAAAGCACCATTCGGCTCCGAAGCCCGCCCAGGCCTCACGCGAAGCTGACAATTTCACAGAATTTGAAATTGACGGCTTGTCATTTTTGACATCGCGCCATAATGTTCGGCATGGCAAGACTGACCCCCAAACAACGAATGATCCGCTTGCGCGAGTCGCAAATACTCGATCTGGCCAGGCCGATGATCGCCCAGGGCGGCCTGGCGGCGCTCAGCATGGATGCGATCGCACAAGAACTGCAGACCGCGAAAGGGACCATCTACAATCACTTCCCCAACAAGGAAGAGATCGTGTTGGCGCTTGCCGTTCAAGCGGTCGATCGGCGGTTGGAACTGTTCAATCATGCGGTGATGATGCGTGGCACGTCGCGACAACGGATCGCGGCGATCGGCATCGCGTGCGAAGTTTACGTCGATGTGTTGCCAGATTTATTTCGCGCCGAACAGATCATCCGGCATGAAACGGTGTGGGGCAAAACTACTGAAAAACGCAAGGAAATCCTTCGTAATTGCGAAGGCCGATGCATGCATACGGTTGCCGGAGTGGCCCGTGATGCTGTCGCAGCGGGCGACATGGTGCTGGAGGCCGCACATCAGATTGAAGATATCGTTTTTGGGCTCTGGTCGTTGGTCTATGGTGGAATGGTATTGGAAACGACCAGTCCTTCGTTGGTCGATGTTGGCATCGTCGATTCACGTGCTGCGATCCGGCGCAACTGCAACTCGATGCTCGATGGGCTGAAATGGCAACCGCTTTATGAGCCGGAGCCCTATTCGATCTGGGTCCAACAGGTGCGAACTCATCTGTTGGCCAATTGCCCGCCGGCGGGTGCCGTGGCGGTTGAAGAACCGGATCCGATTCGGGCGGAAACAAAACCTCGAAAATTGGCCAAGCCGGCAAAACTGGGAGGACGAGAATGACGCCGAATCAAGAAAAATGGTTGATGATCGGATCGCCTGTGGTGCTTGCTGTCGCAATCGGAAGCGTTTTGCTGGGCGTGATGCGTGTACGGGCGACCGATTCTCGAAGCGACTCAGCGGCGGTGGTCGGCGATTTCGCTAAACCGCTGCCGGTGGAGGTGACCGTGTTGGGCGAATTGGCCGCGCCGCAGATTTCTGACAGTTACCGCGGTGTCGTCGTCGCCAGCAAAGAAGCGGAACTCGCATTTCGTCGCGGCGGACGTGTGGCCAGCATTGAAGTGAAAGAAGCGGCGCGGGTTCGCCAAGGAGACGTTCTTGCCCAGCTAGATGCGTCGGATGTCGAAGCGGATATCGATGTGGCTAAGTCGCAAATTGCCGAAGCTGATGCGATGCTGGGGGAATTGGTCGCTGGACCGCGAACGCAGACAATCGAAGCCGCTGAGGCTGAGGTGCGTCGCTTGCAGGCGACCGTTGAACTGGCAACGGCGACCGCGAAACGCCAGCAATCGCTGATCGAAGTCAACGCGTCGAGTTACCAACAATTGGACGACGCCCGATCGGCTGTCGATCAACAAAAAGCGGCGTTGGCTGGCGCGGAGCAGCGGTTGAGTGAGCTGCGCGAAGGGACACGCAAGGAACAGGTCGCCGCCCAGCGGTCGCGAGTCGATAGTTTGCGGGCACGGCTTCGCTTGTTGGAAGTGAACCTCAGCGACAGCCGCATTCTTGCCCCGTTCGATGGCGTAATCGCTAAACGCTATCTCGATGAAGGAGCGGTTGTTGGCCCAGAAACGCGCGCCCTGCGCCTGCTGCAGATCGATCCGCTGGAGGCCCGATTTGGGGTTTCGCCAGCCGATGCGGCGTCGTTGACGCCTGATCAAAAGGTGGTTTTAACCTGTGGTCAAGAAAAAATGGTGGCAACCGTTTCTCGGATCGAACCCGAAGTCGATCTAATGACTCGCACGCAGGGGCTTTTTGTGTCGATCGAATCGGACGCCTTGCGACATCGTTCCGATACAAAGGGTGCCACAGGCGACAGCGTCTGTAAGCTGGTTCCAGGGCAAACGGTCAGCATTTCGTTGTCTTCGGTGCAGTCCAGTGAGGCCGAATCGGCTGGCCAAGCGAGCGGATTGAGTGACCAGTTGTGGGTGCCGCTGGGGGCGTTGTCGCGAGCCGATCGCGGTTTGTGGTCGTTGTTTGCGATTGTCCAGACCGATGCGGGCGATTTTGAAATCGAGCGACGCGAGGTTCAGGTGCTTGCAATCGAAGCGGAGCTGGCAAGAGTCGGTGGTGCGTTGATTCGAGCGGGTGATCGTGTCGTTTCGGGTGCCTTGCATCGTGTAACGCCGGGGATGAAAGTCGAGCCGATGCGATGAGTCCCCAAGGCGATCGGAATCTTATAAACAACCCAACCAATAATCGTGGCTGGGCGACACGTTTGGTTTATGACCGACGGATGATGGTGCTGATCGTGTTGTTGGTGGTGGTTGCCGGTTTGTCGAGCGTGGCGATCCTGCCGCGGATGGAAGATCCGGTCTTGAGTAAACGGGTCGCGATCGTGACGACGCAATTGCCCGGTGCTGATGCGACGCGTGTCGAAGCTTTGGTTACGGAAAAGATCGAAGATCGTTTGCGCGAGATCGAAGAGATTAAGGAACTGCGGTCACAAAGTCGACCTGGGATCAGCACGATTACGATCGAGTTACTCGATGCGATTACGCGATCCGATGAGGTTTGGTCGAAGATTCGCGGCAAGATCGAAGATGCGTTGCCCTTTTTGCCGCCGCAAGCTTCGCGCCCTCAGTTTGATGACTTAGAAGTGCGAGCCTTCGCTCGGATCGTTTCCGTTGTTTGGAACGAGGGTGGCGAGCCAGATTTTAGTGTGCTGCGGCGAACGGCAAAAAACTTACAAGATCGTTTGCAATCGCTGCGCGGAACCGAAACGGTCGATCGGTTTGGCGATCCTGGCGAAGAAGTGTTGGTAAAGGTTGATCCACAGCGTGCTGCGGCACTGGGGCTTTCGACCGAAGACATCGCCGCACAACTGGCCGCTTATGATGCGAAAGATGCGGCAGGAACGGTTCGCGGTCGCGACTTGAATCTGGCCGTTCAAGTTGGCAATCAGTTTTATCGCATGGACGATGTCGCGCGGGCAGACATACGCGGTGCCGATGGCCGATTCGTAAGGCTCGATCAGGTTGCCGACGTTTCTCTGTCGACTCCCCAGCCGTTGCCACGGCAAGCGAGGCACGGCGATTTGCCGGCGATTTCGCTGGGCGTATTGATCCGCCCGGAGGTCCGCATCGACCAGTGGTCGACCGCTGCGGATCAGTTGTTGGCCGATTTCGAAAAGGAATTACCAGCCGGCTTGGGGCTTGTCGAAGTGATGAATCAAGCGGGCTACGTTCAAGTGCGATTGTCGAGTTTGGTTTCGAACTTAGCGGCCGGTGGGTTAGCCGTGTGTGTTGTGATCCTTGTTTTGATGGGTTGGCGCAGTGCGATTGTGGTCGCATCGGCCCTGCCGCTGACGATCCTGACCGTGTTGTTCGCGATGCGAGTTTTGGGTGTCCCGGTGCATCAGATGTCGATCACCGGTTTGATCATTGCGCTCGGTTTGTTGATCGATAACGCGATTGTGATGGCGGATGAAGTGCGTTCGGAATTGAGCGAGGGGCAATCACCAGCGGATGCGGTTTCCAACGTCGTGCGGCGTTTGGCAGTGCCGCTGCTTGGCAGCACCCTGACCACGGCGTTTGCATTTGCGCCGATCGCGCTGATGCCGGGACCAGCAGGCGAGTTCGTCGGCTCGATCGCGACCAGTGTGATTCTTGCAATCTTTGCGTCGTTGGTGTTTTCGTTAACCGTGATCAGCGCTTTTGCGGCGTTGTTTATACGAGTGATGCCTGAGAGAGTCGCGGACCATTCTCGATCAGGGTTTGTCGCCTCGGTATCGTCGTTCTTTCAACATGGTTTTACCTCCAATCGATTGGCGATCGATTATCGGAAAACGTTGGTGACGATGTTTCGGCATCCTAAGTCAGCGGTCTCGCTCGCGGTGGTATTGCCGCTTGCGGGTTTTGGAGTCGCGCCGCTGCTGCCCGAACAATTTTTTCCGCCGGCGGATCGGGATCAATTTCATATCGAAGTGGAACTCGAGACCGGTTCTTCGCTAGCGAGCACGCGTCGTGTGGCCGAGCGAGTCGATGAAGTCCTGGCGGGCGAAGCGATCGAGCAGGTCGATTGGTACTTTGGCGAGAGCGCGCCGACGTTCTACTACAACATCATCGCCAATCGACGCGGGACACCGAATTTCGCTCAGGCGATCGTGCGAACCGGCGACACCGAGAAAGTCGGTGCGATGATCCGCCGTTTGCAAACGAGGCTGGACCGTGAAGTCGCTGATGCGAGAGTTCTGGTGCGTCAATTGGAGCAGGGGCCGCCGTTTGACGCTCCGATCGAAATCCGACTGTTTGGGCCTGATCTCGATACGCTGACATCACTGGGCAATCGGATACGAGCGGTTTTGGCAACAGTCCCGCAAATCACTCACACCCGCAGCCTGCTTGGTGAAACGCTGCCCAAGGCAACGATCGATGTCGACGCACAATCAGCCAGCCTTGCCGGATTGACGCCACGTCAAATTGCGGACCAAGTGCAGATGTCGCT
>DNWZ01000297.1 GCA_003506095.1 Planctomycetaceae bacterium
GCCGTTAACAGGCCATTGAAACAGTTCGCCTTGGGTTTCCAGAGCTTCTCGCACGGTGGGTCGCAACGACTCCGGCCGTTAACGGGCCATTAAAGCAACGACTCGATTCGAAACCAAATAACGGCCCACGTGTCTCAACGACTCTCGCCGCTAGCGGTCCATTGAAGTGGCTTTTCGGTCCTCATGGCCGTTTTTGGTACCGAAAGGCCTCAACGATTCCGGTTTTTTAGTACTGTGAAGTTTCACGGTGGATGATGCCCAAGCTTGAACTAGACTCTTGCGCTAACAGCTATCAGCTTTCGAAGGCACTTGAGTAAGAATTTCCGCGGCACAAAGTGCGCGTGCGCAATTGGAATACACATCCCATTGTCATTTCGCGACGATTGGCGATGGTTACCGTTGTCGAGCAGAGTGATGCGTGGGATGTGACGGGCAGTATTAACTTCGGCAATCCGTTTTTACTTTTGTCTGTCGGACTCTGCGCTTCTCTTCCCATCCTTGGCTGCGTCCGGTTTTTGCTTGCAGCGGCGATTGCCCCTGTCTTTCTCTACGCGCTTGCAAACGCTGACGGATGGGAGCAGCAGGTGTTTCTTTTTCTGCAGAACAACTTCGGCACCGAGGATTCGCAGACAGCCACAGCGGTTTCTGAACAAGTTTAAGGCACGCATGAATACTCGCAGGTACCATCCAGCCAAGGAGGCGCGATTCACAGTGATTCATTTGTCTGGCGACACTGTAGCCTGCAAAGAGCCCTATGCCACTTGAAATGATCGCACTCTGCAGGACCTTCGCGCCATGCTGGTTTATCAAGATCCGCGATGCGAACGGTTTTACTGTTCGTCCAATCCAATGGTTCAAATATAATTGGGTCGTCCCATCGCGTCCCACACGATGAACTTTTTTTCTGCAACACTGGCAGGTAAACTCCATAACCGAACTGACTCGCTTTTGTTGCGATTGCGGGTACCCCAACGAAAGGCGAGTGACCGTTACGCAACAGATTTCTCACAAGACTGGCCCAAAGAATTCGGACATTGGCCCAAGCGGCGTTGCAGCCTTGATAATCGGATACGCGAGAACCGCAACGCGGATTTAGTTCGTTGAAACGGGTGCTGTCGTCTGTCACCCGAGCGCTGCTTTCGTCGTTAACCAGACGTCACTCGATCACTACGCAATCTGAAGGTTTTCATTCCATGCCAGTTACCTTGCTGCCACTAACACAGAAATTGACCATCGCTGATATCGTGGCCCATGCTCGCTCTGGATCGGATTGCCCCGAAAAGATCCTCGTTGCGGACACCTACGTTGAAAACTCAGAACAATGGACGGCGCTGCCTGGGGGGTGGCAAACCGAAGTCGATGGCCTGACGATCATCAACGTGGATCACCATGCGCCAGTGCCGCGGATGCAGCGTCCGATTTCGAGCGGTAACCTGGCGATGGATTATGTCCGCGCGCACGGCGTTGCCTCGGATGCGCTGGTGCTGATCAATCATTGCGATTGTGATTCCATTGTTTCTAGCAGCATCTTGTTGGGGGAGGTCCAACCCGATGATGATTTATCCCAAGCGGTAATCGCAGCGGACCACTCGGGAGCCGAAAACCACATTGCCGATCATCTGCAGCCGCTGGAAGCCCTGCGAGATCTTGTTCTGTCCCAGCAGACGCTCCGGCAATTGGTCGCCGGCGAGTCGGTGGTGGACACGGTTCGGGAACTGTGGCAGCAGCGTGTGTCCGAACGTCATCAGTGGCAGGCGAAAATCGATCAACCCGGGATGGTCCATTGGACGAACAAGGTCGCTTTGATCGAATCCGCTCAGAGGATTCCGGCGGAACTATTGACTGGTCTGCTTCCCCAAGCCGATTTGATTCTCACCGCGTATCCCGCCAACTCGCCCGGGCAAATCCCACAGTCTGAAAATAAGTGGATCATGAAAGTCCGTTTGGGCCAGGCAGCCGCAGGTAGATTCACGTTGGAATCGCTTGCGGTCCGCAGCTTGGATCCAGCCTTTGGTGGGCGCTGGAATGCTGGATCGAATAATCGTGGTGGTGGCACGACGATTCCACCGAAACGCTATGCGTCGCTGCTGGCGCAAAATATTGCTGCGTCATAACGAGCCGACACTGGCTCGCGGTTTGCCACTACCATTTTTTAGCGGAGCAGCGCGAGCTGCTCGGTATGTTTCTCTCCGCCGCTCGCCGTAGCGCGGTCAATCGCTGCCGATGCAGGTGCAAGCCAGCACCCGGACACAAGTTTGTTCCATAAATCGCTTCTCTCCAGATGGTGGAAGGCGCCCAGAATGACGTCATTTATTATGAATTACTTGTGTCCGGCCACTTAAAAGTGATGCGCGGTTGCAATCTTCATTATCGACAACCGACGTCGTAGAACGACATCGGGCTTCTTAATCGCGGCCTCGCCTGCTGCGACCGGTAATCGACAGCGACGTCCACTTTTGTCCGGTTGACCAACCCAACGGCTTGGCCTGCTCTGTCACCGTCATCGCCCGCAATCTGTTCATTCATTGGAAGCCGACTGTCGGCCTGTTGATCGTACGCTTTTTCCCGTGGAGCCTTGAAACGTAATGCCCATTTCACCCCGAGTTCACACGATCGTTTCTCGCTACATGCTGATCGCCGACACGTGCTTCGTCTTGAACGAGAACTTTGAAGATTTTGTGAACCATTTTCGTGGTGAACTCGGCCACAATCCGTTACGGATTCCTAAGAAAGTCTGGTTCGAGCTGGAACGCTTGGCGCAGGGTCCTGCAAACAAGTCACAGCAGCAAGCAGGCGGCAATACGATTGCGAAACGGGCGGAGCAGGCCCAACGCTTGATCGTTTCGCTCGACAAGGAGGGGCTAGCCACGGTATGCGAAAGTCCGCTGGACGATCGCGTGCGAACGGCAGATCAAGTCATTTCCAGCCTGGTCGAGCAATTCTTGACGTTACAACCGATGGTTGTCTTGACCTGTGACAGAAAACTCAAGGATTGGATTCACCAGAAACGGTCCAATGGATGTTTTGGTCAGAGTAAAAGCTTGTTCGTCATCCGATTTTCTCCGCACAGCGGATTACCCGTCCTGTGGCGGTCGCAAGCAACGCATTCCCAGCAACCGACTGCCGTGACCCAAGCGACGACGGCAAGGGGCATCCGCAATGGCAGCGTCCAGACTGCGAATGGGGGCCATGGGTATTACCACACCGCGAAGCAATCTCCAGGAAACCGCATCGCACAACATGTTGGGATCGCCAACGGCCAGGCCGAACGACCCTCATGTCGCCCCACCAAAACCTTCCCCGCCAAAACCCGCCCCTTCGACGTGGCCACTAAGATCACGTCTTCCAGTCAGGTGCCGGTCCCTGGCTTGCAGTCGTTACAAGCGGGAGAGAGTGTTTACGATTCGCACCACAAGCCAGTGGTGCTGGAAAAGCAATTGGGTTCCGGGGGTGAAGGCGTTGTTTTTCAGACCGATCGGCCGGGGATTGTCTGCAAGATCTACCATTGCGACCGCATAACGCCGTTCGCGGAAGAGAAAATCCGGTTGATGGTTTCCCGCCCCATCAAGCATTCCGCCATCTGTTGGCCCGCCGAGATAATTTCGGACAAAAGCGGTCAATTCCGTGGCTTCTTGATGCCCACCGCCGCAGGTCAATCGTTAGCCGAAACACTGTTTCTGCCTGCCATTTGGACCGAGAACCAGCCGAATTGGACACGTCGCGAATCGGTCGCATTGGCGATCGCGATTTTGGACGTCGTGGCATATTTGCACCGCTTCAATATTCTGATCGGCGACATCAATCCCGCCAACATCCTCATAACTCCAGCGGGTAGGGTTCAATTTGTCGACTGTGACAGCTACCAGATTGAAGGCTTTCCTTGTCCGGTTGGCAGTGTCGATTTTGTTGCCCCTGAGATCCAGGGTCAGAACTTTGGCCAGTTCTTACGGACGCCCGAGCATGAATTGTTTGCCGTGGCTACGTTGCTGTTTATGATCATGCTGCCCGGAAAAGCACCGTACAGTCACCAGGGTGGCAGCAACGGTGCGGACAACATTCGAGCCATGCATTTTCCCTACAACTTGAATGCGCGAAAGGAGGGGCCTGGCTCGCATCAAGGCAGCAACGAGGTGGTACAGCTCAGGCAATATCACAATGTGCCGCAGGGTGCATGGCGGTATTGTTGGTCGCATCTGTCCCCGCGGATCAAGGCGGATTTCCACCAATGCTTTCATGCCGACAATCGGCACTTTCCCCGTGTCACGCTGGGTCAGTGGCGACGGAGCTTTCAAAGCTATCAGCTCCTATTAGCGGACGAGCAAAAAGTCTTCGTTGGGCCGCAAGCTCAATTGGGATTTGATTTGTGCATCCTGCCGCAGAACAAACGTTACTGCCGGGACGCCAACGGCAACGTCTTGCCGCATCGGATCCCAAGAGACGGAAAAACGGATATGCAGCGGGCGATTGCGCAAGTGATCCGAAAACTGACGCAAGGCGAAACTCCGGCACCCGCCACATCGGCTGTGTCAACCTCAACCAGCAATGGTAGCACGAACTCCGCCAAGCCAAGTAATGGTGCGAAGAAGTCGCGTAGCACCGCAAAGTCACCCAACACCGCCACTGCGTCAAAAAAGACGACGAGCCGTGCGGCCAGCACAGCCAGCACGGCGACTGCACAGCCAGGTTCTGGAAACACCGTGCAGACCGGTTCCGCAAGTGCTGCAACGCCGTCAGCAACGACGCCGATTTGTGATTGGGATGAATGGTACGAGCATCCATTGGTTTGGCCGGTTGTTGTTGTTGGCAAGTTCGCGGCGGAAGTGCTGGGTGCGGGACTGGTCGGTACGTTTGCTCTTGGATTCGTGGGAATGCTGGTAGGTTTCTTTTTCGGCTCGGCAACTACGGGTGCTTTGGGAGGTGCCTACGTGGGCGCTTCTTTGGGGGCGATTGCTGGGGTGATCGGCGCGATTTGCTCTGTCAAAGAGACGCTTCCGTCGATCTTTCCAGCCGCCGGATTGGGCCTCGCCACAGGAGGCGGTCTGGGCTGGTTGCTAAGCGGTGGACCACTGATGGCCTGTGCCGGTGGCTGCCTTGGGATGCTAGTGGGACTGGCAATTCTACGCCTCATTATCGATCAGTGTGACGCGGAGAATTACCTAAAGACGGTCTGGGGTGACGACACCCTATTTTTCTAACGCGCGTCTGACCAAAGGGCGGGTAAGCGACACGGGTGTTTGTCAAAAAAAAATCACGACACCGCCTGTCACCAACAAGCGGTCCCTGTTGTTTCGTTAGTAGCAAATGTCATCTGTTCCCCTAAACGAGATTGATCGAAGTCCAATGAGCAGTCGCAACACCAATCCTGATTTTCTGGCCGAACGAGTCACCCAGCTCTTTGACGTCCCGACGTCGCGGTTGGCAATCGCGCTTTGCCTGGACGTCTCGTGGTCCATGAATGGTAAGCCCATCGAAGAGCTGAATCGCGGGATCGAATACTTCTTGAGCACGTTGCGCGAGCATCCCAGTACACGGCATTGCACTGAAGTTGGCATGTTCTCTTTTGCCGATAGCGTGGAAGTTGTGCTCGATTTCCAGGGCCTCGCTGGGGTCAAGTCTACCCCCTCGCTTCACAGCAAGTACGAACAGACGAACATGGGCGACGGAGTTAACCTGGCACTGGATCGCCTCGAGCAGCGTGTCGGCGAGTATCGCTCAACAGGAGTTGACTTCTACAAGCCCTGGTTGGTCGTAATGAGTGACGGAATGCCAACCACCGACACTCACATCGCAGCCAGCCAGCGAGCCCGAGAGTTGGAAGGCGGTAACCAGTTGAAGGTGTTGACGATCGGGATCGGTGGCGACGCCGATACCGATGCGCTGGCCAGTTTTTCCAACCGCAATCCTGTGATGTGTTTGCACGATCTCAAGTTTGCCGAACTGTTCGACATGCTCTCGCGATCGGCGATCAAGACCTCGCAGTCGCGGCCCAGCGAGGACGTGAAGATGGAGATGCCGCTAACCCATGATTGGTTTAGCTTCGTGCCGAGGAAATAGACCCGATGAAGGGGTGTGAGATACGAACCACAAGAGCGAAGCAAATGTCACTGACGATGAACCCGCGAAACTGTAGCATCGAAATCCGCAAACGGTTATGGCCGAAAGGCAAACTTTTCCGGAAGTTTATCTCGCGGTTTCCACGCTTCACTCGCAAATGGTACTTGGCAAATACACGGCCAATTAGGGCAGCGAGCACTGCCCGATCGGCATCAGGCTGCCCAGATAAACCAGCAATCGATTGGAAGGTCGCCGGCGCGGGCGTGATCGGCACATCGCATGAATACCGGGGCGGTCGTTATGAAGATGCATGGGCAACAGCCCAAGGCCAGACGGCTGGTGGCGATCCGCTTGTCGCCATTTGTGTCTGTGACGGCGCCGGCAGCGCGCCCCTGGGTTGGCTCGGCGCAACCGTTTGCAGTCAGCTTTTGGTGCAATGGCTGAGCGAACATTTTGATGCGTACTATGACGCGTTTTTACAGCAGGATGATGATGAGATTCGCTGGGGTGTTACCGCGGTTTTAAAGCGAGCCTTGCGACGACTGGCTGAGAAAAAAACGGTCAGCCTAGAAAGCTTTGCGACTACGGTTGTCGCCTTGGTCGCGACTGCCGATGGCCGGTGGTTGTGTGTTCATGTCGGTGATGGCGCGATTGTGGCGGGACGCGATGGCGATTATCAGGTAATCTCCCAGCCTCATAACGGAAGATACTCAAACGAAACCTTTTTCGTTACCGATCACGACGCCCATGAATACCTACGTGTTTATGCTAATCACAATCTTCCAACATTCGATGCTTTTGCATTATTTACGGACGGTCCCCAAAACTGCCTCATCAAACCATTGACCTCCGAAGTCTGCGCTGGCCTAGGGCAAATGTTCACGTGGCTGGATCGTTATTCCGTCGCTGCCGCCGAGCAGTTGCTTGAGGTGAATTTGGAACAAGTGTTTCGCCAGCAAAGCGCTGACGATTGCACTTTGGTGCTGGCCAAAAAACAACAGGTCGCGAACCTTGTCAATCAAGGCGATTCGCCAGTGATGCATTCTGTCACGCGTCGCCAAAGTTTCTCGTTAGATCAATAGTTCCAATCAGTTACCTATCCACGAGTCTATCGGATTCCACTAGCGCCATGAACGAAAACAATCACCTCAAGTACAAACTGCAGCTTCCCTCGGCACGTCGCCATGCCGAGTCCGTTCAAGGCGAGTTGTTGCCAGCAGAAACGACCATTCGCGAAACCGACACCAAAGGCTTGAACCACCCGCTCTTGTCACTGAGGCAGATGCGTGAGATCCAGGTAGAGCAACAGGCGATCGAACGCCAGGGTGCAACCGAAGTCGCCATGCATCAAATTGAATTGGCCGTCGACAAGATGAAGCAGGATGCACGCATGAAAGGCGAACGAGAACGCGAATCGCTGCGTTCACAACACAATGTTCGCTGCGACTCGTTGGCAACACAAGCCGTCCATCTTGGCGACGAAGCGATTCACTCCGTCGTCGCGTCGCATCAGCGTCAAGCAGCGATGCTGGAGCAGTCGTCGTGCTCACCGGCGGATAAAGCAATGCTGAGCGAGCTTTTTGATCAAATTGGTATCCGTCGCATCGACAAGATTTCGATTCAGCATGGCGGCAGTACGTCAAGCGAGTCCTAAGCAACTTCCCCTGTCACTTCTCGCCGGTGTTTTTCGTTCACTTGGTGAAAGCAACTGTTCGTTACCCCCACACGAGGCACCCAAAGCATGAACCCCATCCAACTGAAGACCAAGACGTTGCTAACCAAACCAACGACCATTTTGGGACGGCTGCTTGAGCCAAAGGACC
>DNWZ01000173.1 GCA_003506095.1 Planctomycetaceae bacterium
CGAATCGCCCGCGCCGCCGACTCGACTCGCAACCGCGCCGAACCCAACAAGTTCTCCTCCGGCAACACGGGTAATTTCTCGATTTTTGCCACCGGTAACCCGCCGATCCCATTCCCCGGCTCAACCAACCCCAACATTTCCATCCCCAACCGCTCGTCGGCCGCCTTCTTAGGAGCGTCGGCATCGGGCACGTCGGCAACACTGCCAGCCGTCGTCGCACTGCCAGCCGTCGTAGGCTCCGGCTTGGTCGTCGCTGAAGCAACAACAGTGGATGCAGCGGCTGACGGAACAGTACTTTCCGCCACCGCCAGCGAATCAACAGACGGATCGGCGACCATCGGCATCAGCGACTGATCGACCTTGGGCATCAATGCAGCAATCGGCGTGGCAACGTCTGCTGACGCGACCGCTGCAGACGATGCCCCCTCAACCCCAGCTGCCTGAACCGCCTCTCCCGCTAGCTCAGCCAGCTTCGCAGCGTTCGCAGCGTTCGCGCCAGTGGCCGATGCGACCGTTTGTGCCGCTCCCATCTCCGCCACTGGATCAACCTTGGTGGCTTCATCAATGGCTCCCGTTGGCCTGACGGGCACGGCCTGAGCGACGGCCGGCGGCATTTGCGTTGATGCTACCGCCGAAACGGCCGGCTTCACCCCCTCCTCCGGAATCGCTGCTGCTACAATTGTCGCAACTTCCGCCGTTGAAAACACCGACTCAGCGACTTCAACGCGCATCCGCCGCTCGCCGATTGACCGAATCCAGACCGTTGTCCGCCAAGTCATCACTAACAAGATCGACGCCGCCAACATCACGGCAGAAACCACCGAAGCAGCCGACGCACGAGCCAGGCGTCGACGAATTGCTCGATAAATACGCTGATAAGTCGGTTGGACCATCAAGTCTGAACCGGTCAGCGTCGCGTCCCAAGCAACCGAACTGGTCACTTCCAGAAAACGGTCCGACGGATTCATTTCCGCCGCGAATCCGCCGCTCAACAACCGATCGGCAACGCCCAACGTCGCCTCAGCCGATTCCAACCAATCACGCTCCGCTATCGGTGAAAATTCCGCAACGCTCGGTGAATCGGCTTCAACCGAATCCACCCTAGCGTCTTTTCTCGCTACGCTGCCGACAACAGCATTCGAAGCCTCCGACGGTAAGGCACTAAAACCCACAACAGGCGTTTGCGCCGGCTTCTTCTGAGCCAGATAGACCGCTTCTTCGACCAATTGCGGGTGGATCCGACCCAACATCACACGCTGATTCGAATCGTCACGGCGACGCGGGTCCAACACGCGATAGCCGCTCAACATGACATTAACCAGCAACCGCTCGACCTCCGCGCTAGGGCTCCGCAAATGCATAAGCACCAAAGGTTGAGCTGAACGGATAATCGCTCGCCGAATCACCGGCGGCCGAAACTCCATCCGACGTAACCCCATCCGCTGAAAATCATCAGCTTCCGGCGGCGACAGCGGTTCGTTTGAAAATGCCATAAAAATAAGCCCGTTTTTTCAATCCTTTGAATGCACGTTGACGATTCGGCACCTCTACAACGCCACACCCAGCCAACTGGCCACCTCGTGCGACGGTCCAGCCCCCCGTCTGACGCATCGCAACCTCAACGAGTGCCCTCGATTGCTGTCAATCGTGAGACACATCGCCAAAAAATTGTTCGCGAACAAAAACTTAATGTTATTTCAAACGTCACAAACCGCAGCCGCATGACGCAGCGCCGCGATCGGATCGTCCCAAGTCGGTATGAACTCCTGAGCAATGTAACCCTGGTAACCGGTCTCAAGGATCGCGCGAATAACTGGGGGATAATTGATTTCCTGACTTTCGTCCAGCTCACCGCGGCCCGGATTCCCGGCTGTGTGATAATGCCCCACAAGCGGATGATAACGGCGGATATTCCGGATCAAATCTCCGTGCATGATTTGAACGTGGTAGACGTCGAAAAGTAACCGGAAACGCGGCGAGTCGATCTGCCGAACCAAGTCGGCACACAGCTCCAGGTCGTCGCCCCAGTAACCCGGATGCCCCTTCATCGGGTGCGAATCATCACGGCTGTTCAAATGCTCCAGCACCAGCGTAATGCCTTTTTCTTCCGCATACGGCAACACCTCGCGCCAGCAGTTCAAACAATTCCGAGTCGCCGCTTCATCGCTGATCCCTGCTTTCTTCATACCGGTGAAAGTGATCACGCTTGGGCTGCCGAACTTGACCGCCAGATCGATCCCATCGCGCAGCTTTTGCTTCACCACCGCGTGATTATCCGGATCCAGCGGCCCAGTCGCAAAGCCGTGGCTACCCACCAAAGAGATCGCCAAGCCCATCGCGGTGACGGCGGGATAACTTGACGCAGGAATCCCCTCCATCGCCACCAACCCTGCCGCTTTCGCGTGCCCAGCCAGCGTCACAGCATCCATGGGGTTGAAGCACCATCCCATCACCGACTGGCGAACGCGGCCATTTTTCAAAACGGGCCCTACAGCCTTGTCATCTCCAGCGGCAACATTCCCGCCAGCCACGGTTCCACCGAGCACGCCGGCGGCCCCAACCAGAGCCGTCGAAACGGCAGAAGACTTCACCAAAAAATCACGTCGTCGCATCATAAACCGCCTGAAACAGGAACTAAGCTTGCACCAGCCCGAGATGCCGGCGGATTCATGATACGACAAAGCGAGTTCGATCGCGCGAACAAAATCGCCGCAAGCGATGTCAGAGAGACCGTGGCAAAATCGTCACGACCCCGAAAGGAGAAACCGGAGGCCCGGCAGAGTTGAAGTGAGTTAAAAAAAACGAAGCCATCCGAGCTTGCGAAGCTAAACTCACTTTACTACCATCCCA
>DNWZ01000368.1 GCA_003506095.1 Planctomycetaceae bacterium
TGAGATCATAAAAGTAGGCCCCATTGATGCCTGTTGCACAAGGATGCTCGCCGGTCACCAGTGCCGCTGTCGCCGCCGGTGTGATCGACGGAAAAATCGCAGTGCATCTCCAATCAACAGCCCCGGCTTCTGATAACCGTTGCATCGTCGGCAATCGGCCCGCTTCCAGTGCGGGTCTTACGACTCGTGACGCAAGTGCATCGATTACGACTAAAAGCGTCTTTCTCATACTGTTGTTTGAAAATGAAGGTTTGAACAGATGCGGTGATGAAGACGCGGCGTGCCGTGATTGGTTTGCTGTCGAAAGAATTTTCGCTGTGGTAGAACAATTCCATTACCGAGCAAAAAGAATGCCAAGCCGGGGATTTTCTATCGTACGGAGTCGAAGCGAATGTCTCTTAGCAACGCTTTCGCCGGGGGGTGCGACACACCCAGCATGACAAAAAGATAGCCGCCTTTTGATAGCAGCGACGGCCAAAGTTTTTGCTATCCTACGCTGCCGTCCAGAAAAGATTGGTCGGGCTACCGCCTAGCGTTTCTATCTGAAAAATTGATTATGCCCGGAATCACCCAAGTCTACGTGCGACTCTACCATCGACAAGAGTTGCAGCAGACCGTGATGCTTTACGACCAAGTCGAACTCGGGCGTCAGCGTCCTGGTGAGCCGGCGCCGTTTAACTACGATAGTCGCGGCAGAAGGTTGATAATTGCCGCCCTGGATGACAAATTGATCTCGCGAGAGCAATTGAAGATAGCTCTTTGCTCGGTACCGCACAGCGATGGCAGACCACAGGTATCGATAACGAATCTGAGCAAAAAGCGTCCCATTCTGGTCGATGCATTGGGCAAGCTGGAGCCTGGTGCCACAACCGAAGTGCCAGTGAATTGTTTGATTTCCTTTGAAGACATCGCGGTTCAAGTGGAATCGCAAGCGGTCGACGGATGGGAACTGCGAACATTGCCCCACCAAACGCTCGCCCCGGTTCGCGGCGGTGGACCTGTCAGCATTGGATCAGCACAGCGTTCGATCATCGATGTTGCGGCAAACGATCAATTCACACCTGAACAATTGATTCGTTGGTTAAGCGAAACGATGGAGGTTTTGCAAAGTGCCGCTGGTGCATCTGATTTTTTGATGCAAGCCGTTGATGCCGTTGACCGGATTGTCGGATTTGACGCAATCGCAGCGGTCCGATTTGAAGGTCGCAAATGGGAAGTTGTCGCTTCGAAGACATTCGGCGATGGACGTTTTGGTGATCCGGCAACGTTGCCCAGCAACACGATCCTTCAACAGGTTCTTGATCTTAAGCGTACGGTTCGGCACCTGCCCGCTACCAGCGATTTCAATTACAGCCTTCAAGGGGTTGAAGCATTGGTGGCATCACCGATTCTCGATCCTGACGGCGATGCAATTGGTGCCATCTATGGCGTCAGATGTGGAACATTGCTGCGACATTTGCCCCAGATCTCTGACCTCGAGGCTACGATGGTCGAGGTTATCGGATGCGGCGCAGCGGCGGGAATCGCGCGCGAAAGTGAGCAGAAAAAAGCACTGGCGGCCCGTGTTTTGTTTGAACAGTTTTTCACACCTCAACTTGCGTCTGAACTGGAATCCGACCCTCAGATGTTAGACGGCCGCGAAGCTGAAATTAGCGTATTGTTTTGCGACATTGTTCGATTCAGCGCCATTAGCCAGCGAATCGGATCACATAAGACACTTCAATGGATTAACGATGTGATGGATCGGCTGTCCGTTGTTGTGTTGAAACATGATGGTGTTGTGGTCGACTATATCGGCGACGAGCTGATGGCGATGTGGGGGGCCCCCAAGCCGCAAGCCGATCACGCCTTGAAAGCATGTTTAGCGGCCTGTGATCTTCTGACATGCAAAGCCGAGATCGACATCCGGTGGTTGGCCGAGGTGGGTGAACCGATCGACTTTCGAACTGGCATCTGTTCGGGCATCGCGACCGTGGGGAACATTGGCTCGTCGCGAAAGTTCAAGTATGGTCCGTTGGGTGAAACCGTCAATTTGGCCAGCCGCTTGCAGGGCGTTGCGAAACACTTCGGTGTTCGCCAAGTGATCAGCAATTCGACAGCAGCGGGTCTGAGTTCTTCCGGCAGGATTCTCTGCAGGCCATTGGGCACGGTGCGAGTCGTTAACATGGACCAGCCCGTCAATGTTTTCGAATTATGTGAGCGACCTTCGCCCGATTTTGAGATTTTGGCTACTGGATTTTCAAGAGCAATCAAAGCGATTGAATCCAATGACATGACGTTTTGCAACCAGCAGGTCGAGCAACTCAAAAGTCGGTTCCCGAACGACACCGCCGTCCGAATGCTCGCTGCACGTCTAGAGACCGGCGATCCGATCGAAGCACGTTGCATTTGGCGATTTGATACCAAGTGAGCCGCCAATTAAAATAGTCAGTTCGATCTGATTGCAAGCTACTTAACTGATGTGGCTTGTTTTTTCTGCCACTTCTGTTTCAAGTAGTCAATGTCTTCCTGACTAAGATTTACGGTCGGTACGGATACGATCGTACCATCTTCCTTTCGTAATTGAACAGCTTTCGAATCAAAGTCGACAAGCGTTGCAGTGATGGAGTATTTATCGCTTTTATCACGCCATATGCGAACAGGCTCGGGTGATTGAAGTGAATCATTCGGTTGAACCTGTTTATCCTGGCCGCTATCGGACGCTGGTTTAATGGGCGGTTTGGATGGCGCAACAGAAGCCAAATCCGCTTTAGGTACGGATCGCAACAGCGTCACCACGGCGGAGCCACCACGGGGACTTTTCACGGTCGCTGTACCAACGACATAAGCAGGTCGCGCTTGCAGAAACTCGCCGGATCCGATACCAGCGGTCGTCTCGAGCGTTATAAGATAAACTGCACCATCATAATCGATCAGTACGTCGGTATGGTTGATGGCAGACAAAACCACGGCTTCTGACAAAAAACCGACCTTACCGACCTTTCGGCCGTCAAGTAAGGGTCCATAATTCGCAGCCAGATTTACGATAGACTGGTGGTCATTCGCACCTTTAAGCGAGGAAGTAAGTTCTTTTAATTCGTCAATCCGTTCTTCCACGAAATCCATCGCACGATCTTTGGTACGATCGTTCCGAAAATACCATTTTGCACCACGCTGAAGTTGCAGGCGCACAATGTCACCATCGTCGCGATTTTCTGAAGGAATGAACGTTTCGCCCTTTTTCATTTCTTGCAACATACTATCAAGACGACCGCCCTCCTTTCGCAGGTCTCGCAGCAATTTCGCATATTGCTGCTCGCATGTCTTCAAATATTCCAAGATTGCTTCGGATGGAACCTGAGAAATCTCAGGCGATGCATCGCCCTCCGGCTTTCGATTCCGCGCTGGCGTTTTCATTTTGGCAGCACCATCGGCGAGTGGCAGCAAAGTACTTGTCCAAACCCCAGTTATCAATTCTTTAATATCCGCAGCAGAAATACCAAAGTTCAAGTTCTGAGCAACACCCGTTGAAGCGAGCGTTGCCATAGCGACCACTTTCCCCTGGTCGTTGATCAATGGCCCGCCACTGTTTCCGGGTGATAAAGCGGCATCCACTTGAATCCAAGTGCCAGCGCGATCCGCCCCGAACTCCTTCGAAAACTCTTCTTCACTGCGAATCGCACTGACAATTCCACGAGTCGCGGTGAAGGCCAAACCCAAGGGCGCACCGAGTGCTACGATTTCTTCACCCTTTCGCGGCAACGCCTGGGAAATCTCAATCGCGGGATGATCGACCGAAGCAATCTTTACAACGGCAATGTCTCGAGCTTCATCAATGACGAGCGTCCCGAGTACATCGGCGGTTTCGCCATTAGCAAAATGAGCCTGAGCTTCATTGGCACCGACGAGCACGTGGCAGTTCGTGACGACGGTACCGCGATCATCCACCACGAAACCGCTTCCGATACCATCGCCATCATTCCCCTTTGTTGTAATTCGTACGACGGACCGCTCGCACGTGGCGATAACATCGGCAAAACTTTTTCGTGTGTCGCTAGCGTTTCCCGCCACGCGCGCGTCGCCGCTGTTTGGAACGGCTGCCATTGAATCCTTACCCGCTTTCGGCGGCTCCATCTTGGCAGTGTCCTCTTTGGCCGGACCAGCAACTGAAGCGTCTTTGTTCACTAGTTCCTGAGTCGCTTGATCGACACTCTTCAATGCAACAGCTTCCGCGGTCAAAACGCGTCCCGCCGTCGCCGTGAGCACAAACAGATACAAACGGTTGCCGTGGGTGTAGGCGACAGGATGATCGAGCATGTAGTCGCGGATTCGATGAACCGGAAAGACGATTTTGGTTATATCTTCATAGCCCGTCGGATACTTGACCGGGCGCAGTTCGATTTGAGAGAAAGCGGCGTTGTAATTGTGACACCTGATAATGTCTGCCGTTAACGTATAGAAAACTTTCTGGGCGAGATCAGGAACGATCAAATTGCCAAAATCGCCGGGCATTTGCTGAATTTCACTACCACCGAAGATTGTATTTTGGGAAAAGAGGTAACTGCCGGGAACGAGTTGATAGGTATAGGGTGTTTGACTTACCCCGCCCTGAATAACCGGATCGCGTTTTGTCCCGGGAGTCGTAAAACGGTTGTAGTCCCAACCCTTGATCCCGCCGCTTGGGCTTAGGTTGAACGAATCCTGTGTATAGATCAACGCACCGTCTGCACTGACGCTGGCCAACGGATCCGAGCTAAGGTTGCGGCAAAGATTGCGACGCACGTCGACTAACATGACGTGAGAATCTTGATAAGACGCTTGTCGCCCTTCGCCATGACAAGTGACCAACAGCTCTTCGTTAAACTTATCTACACGAGCCGCCGACAGGTGCACGATGTTTGGCTTTAGCGTTCTCAGTTTTGAAGCGAATCGCCAATCAAGCGAGCTATCGAACACACTGATCGTCCCAGTACCGAAGTTGGCCACATACGCTTTGTCGCCGCGACAGATAACTGATCGAGGAGCGGGAGTTTCGATTACATGCGTCACCTCGCCACCAAGCACGTCGTAAACCGAAACCCGATTCGCAAGTTGATGCGTAAACAAAACATGACGACCGTCTTCGGTCATTTCAAAACTAGTCACTGGATCATCCAGCAACAATTCGGTGAATCGCAATACGTTGTCATCCGATTCAGATGCGGCGATGATCTTCTTGCCAGAGCCGACTGGCACAGCCTTCATTTGCTCGGCATCCGCGATCTCAGCAACCTTAGCCGCCGAACCGGATTGTGTTCGGGATTGATAGGCGATCATCGCTTGTCGTCGCGGCGATGGATGGACAAAGAAAGTCGCCGTAAGCTGCGGCCTCAGGCGATTTACTTTCAGGTCCTTTAAAGTATTGGCGGAATATCGGTCAATCGATTCTATAAGATCGTCGAAATAGACATCTCCCCCATCGATCCATGTGGAGCAAAAAACGCCGACGCGACCATGACCGCCTTCGCGCCAGACATAAGCCTTGAAACGATCATCCACCGTTCGAACTATATTGGGTCGCTGGCCCAGGTAATAAACGTGCCGCCCATTCGTCTTAAAGCCGCGATGGAGTCTTACCGTTCCTTCTGTTTCCGTGCGAGAAACGAAGCCAACGATCACTTGTTCTTTCAAGTGCTGAAGCTTTCGCCACTTGGTGGCTTCGTCTACAGTGGTCGTGTATTGGTGCTCATTAGTCTGAGTGTTATAAAATCGGCGCAGCGGATCGACATTAGCCGGTTCAGCGCAGACGCAAGTTAGGGGATTGCTTAAGAGTGAGATAAACGCGACCAACAGAAGTCGTACTAAAGATCGCATCAATCAACTCGCGAAAACAAGCTTCAGACGGGCAAAGTCTGAGGGACATAACTTAACGTTGGGGTCTGGTTTATACTGCTAGGCCTATCCATCGTCAAACAATTTCGAGAGTGTATTCAGTCAATCCGCGCAGCATAAATTAGGCTTTGCTCGATCAGGAGTCTGCCATTTTGGAAGCAAGCGTTTTCGCCGGATTTGCTTTTTGTACTGGAGAAGGCCGCACCGCTTTCGAAATCAAACCGAGTTATTGCGGGGAAACAGATCGCTTTGCAATGCAGTCTGACAGGCTGGCTGGGGCACGGGTTTACGTTGGTGTACACTATGGCCAATGGTCGTAGTCGTCTCGCCGTGAACTGCCGTTCGGACAAACAGGTTTTGGAACGGGCGGCCACCTGCCCTTAACAAGCCTTCGTAGTAACGCAGATCAACAATAGGTCGTTTCACTTTTTTGCCGAGCAGTTTGATTTTGCAGACCCCACCTTCATCGCTGCCATCTTCGCTGGTTTGCCGTGGCCTTCACGTTCGCTTCGAAAACGGGCCGGACGTGTTGCGCGGGATTGACTGCGACTTTCCGGCGGGGGAAATCACCTCGCTCGTTGGCCCTAGTGGTTGCGGCAAAACG
Organism: Planctomycetaceae bacterium; assembly: GCA_003506095.1. Classification (GTDB taxonomy): domain Bacteria; phylum Planctomycetota; class Planctomycetia; order Pirellulales; family Pirellulaceae; genus UBA6163. The sequence goes on from DNWZ01000368.1 coordinate 6,455, forward strand.
ACATTGCTGCGAGTTCTAGCCGGTTTACAAAAGGTTGGCGATGGAATGATCGACATCGATCCGCCGGCCAAAGCGACCAATGGCGAGATCGCGTTCGTGTTTCAGCAACCGACTTTGTTGCCGTGGCGAACGGCAATCGACAACGTGATCTTGGCGATTCAATTATCTCGGGCCAAAACGTTGCGGGGTAATCTCTCGCCAATGGAGGCGATGGAACTTGCAGAGCACGAATTGGGATTGATGGAATTACCCAAGGATGCGTTTCGCAGGTTTCCACGCGAACTTTCCGGGGGCATGAAAATGCGAGTGTCACTGGCGCGTGCGCTTGTCACACGCCCGACTGTGCTGTTGATGGACGAGCCATTTGCGGCATTAGACGATTTATCTCGAACCGCGCTGGGCGATCTGCTGTTGCGGCGGTGGGATGAACGCCCTTTCACAGGTGTTCTAGTAACGCATAACATTGCCGAGGCGGCATTGCTCTCCCACCGTGTGTTTGTGCTCAACGCGGGGCGAATTGGCGAACCGATCATGGACGACCTGCCACGGCCACGCGATGAATCTGTTAAAACGTCGACCGCGTTTGGCCAATTGTATGCGAGAATTTCCAGTGCACTTCGCAGCCAAGGCCATGATTGAAGCGACGGCTAAAATCATGCAACTTCCAACACCATTCATTTCCATCTTTGCAAACCCTTGTTTAGAACATCACGCTTGACCGCCATTATCCCGTCGATGGTGCTTGCCTTATTCGCGATTGTTGTTTGGCAAGTCGTCGTATGGGCAGGTGAGCTACCGGCGATCCTTTTGCCGTCGCCATGGGCAGTTGCAACGGCAGCATGGGAAACGCGTGTTGATCTTTTTCATGGGTTTCGCGTCACGGGCGCAGCGGCCCTGTCAGGGTTTTTATTGAGCGTTATCATCGGGACGTCGATCGCGGCCGTCATGAGCCAGTCTGTCGTGTTGCGGTTGGCGATGTATCCCTATGTGATTTTGTTACAAACCGTGCCAATTGTCGCGATTGCCCCGTTGTTGGTGATCTGGAGCGGTTATGAGTTTCGGACGGTTGTCTTGGTCACCGTAATTATTAGCCTTTTCCCAATCGTTAATGGTGTGACCGAGGGTTTGTTGGCGATCCCACAAGACCGACTCGACCTGTTTCGGCTGTACGGCGCATCGCGGTGGCAAACGTTGTGGCGGTTGCGAATTCCCACTGCAATTCAATACCTGATGATCGCCGCAAAAACGAGCGCCGGGTTAGCTGTGATCGGTGCGATCGTTGCGGAGTTTTTCGTTGGCACTGGCGGCGCCAACTACAGCGGACTGGGGACACTCATAACGGGCTGGCAGAAAATGGGGCGAACCGCACCGTTGATGGCTGCCCTCTGCATGTCGACTTTGCTGGGCGTTACCATGTTCGTGTCGGTTCAATTCATTTCGCGAACTGTTCTTAACCGCTGGATGACCCAAGAGTGAAAACGATGAAATTGATCACTAAATTTCCGTCAAAGGCTGTAGCTTTTGCTTCGTGCGCCGTCGTGTTGGTCGCCGCAGCACTGTCAGGATGTTCATCCAAGCCTGCGGGATTACCTGGGGATGAGGGGTCGGCGCGGAAGGTTGCTGTACAACTGAACTGGTTTGCCGAATCGGAACACGGCGGCGTTTACCAGGCAGCGGCTGATGGAACTTACAAGGAAGCCGGATTTGATGTCGAGGTTCGACCGGGTGGAGCGGGAACACCGGTGGCGGCGGAAGTGATTCTAGGTCGCGCCGATTTCGCGATCACAAACGCGGATGATGTCGTGTTGTTTCGTGCCGCCGGGTCTGACATTGTTGCGTTGGTAGCGGCCATGCAAAACCATCCTCGTTGTATCTTGGTTCGTGAAGAATCGGGCGTAAAAACGTTTGATGATTTGAAAGGAATGACGCTGCAACGGGAGGAAAAGGGCGGATTCGTTGAGTTTTTGCGAAAGCAAGGGAAGTTGGAGGGGGTCAAAGAGGTGCCTTACCAAGGCAGTATCGGGGCTCTGGCGGGTAACCCAAAAGTTGCGATTCAGGCTTATTTGTTTGCCGAGCCCTATTTGGCGAAGGGCGAAGGAATGCAGGTGAAGACATTGATGGTCAGCGATTTGGGCTGGAACCCATATTCGAGCGTGTTGGTGACACGTGGCGATTTGATTCGCAGCAACCCCGAGATGGTCCGCAAGTTTGTTGCTGCAACTCGTAAGGGTTGGCAAAACTATGTGACAGATCCCACTTTGGGTAACGTGCAGATCCTTGCCGCCAATCAGCACGGGATGACACAAGACGCGTTGACCTATGGTGCGACGGAGTTGGTCAAGCTAGCTATGCCTGAGCCGATGAAAGTCGCGGATGTCGGCACGATGAATGCTGAGCGTTGGCAGAAACTTGTTACCCAAATGGAAGAGATCAACTTGATCAAGCCGGGTAGCGTTCGTCCGGAAGAGTGCTATGACCTAAGCTTTCTGGAACCCGAATCCACAGGTAGCTCTGAATGAATCTTGATGAACGTGTCGAACGTCTGGAAATGGAATTAGCCCACCAGCAGCGCGTGACGGATCAATTGAATGAAGCGGTTTCGATTCAGTCGCTGGATGTATTGAGATTGCAGCGAGTCAATGAACAATTGATTAAACAGATTGAAGAGTTGCGATTGGGAAACAACGGTCCAGAGGAAGTGATCGATTTGGAAGACGAAAAACCGCCGCACTATTAAGCAGGTAGGTGCGTGTTATGTGGCGGTGATTTTATAGGATTCGCTAGAATTTCGTGCGGTAGTGGAACTCTGACGAGTTCCACTACGCGGTAATGCTAAGCATTCCAGTCAACATCACTCGTCGGTGACGCAGCCTTCGCTGGCGCTCTTTACGTTTTTGATGTATTTGTAAAGCGTTCCACGAGTTGCTTTCAGTGGCGGCGCGACCCAAGTGGCTTTGCGTGCCTGCAGTTCTTCGTCGGATACCATCACATCCAGAGCATTGGATTCCGCATTGATGGTGACAATGTCGCCATCACGCACCAGTGCGATTGGACCGCCAACTTGAGCTTCGGGTGTGATGTGGCCGACGATGAATCCGTGCGACCCGCCGCTGAATCGCCCGTCGGTCAACAGGGCGACGTCGCTGCCTAGTCCGGCGCCCATGATCGCGCTGGTCGGGGTCAACATTTCGGGCATGCCTGGGCCGCCCTTGGGGCCTTCGTAACGAATGATGACGACGTCGCCTTTGGTGATTCCTTTGCGTTCCAACGACGCCAGCATATCTTCTTCGCTGTCAAAGACTTTAGCCGGGCCGCTGAAGTGCAAGCCTTCTTTGCCGGTGATTTTTGCCACCGCACCATCGGGCGCAAGCGATCCGTGCAAGATGCGAATGTGTCCGGTCTTTTTAATCGGATTGGCCATCGAATGAACGATCTTTTGCCCTTCCTTAAGGCCAGGCAAATCAGCGACATTTTCGGCTAACGATTTGCCGGTAACGGTCATGCACGATCCGTCCAACAAACCTTCGGCCAACAAAAACTTCATCACCGCAGGCGTTCCGCCAACACTGTGCAAATCTTCCTGAACAAATCTTCCGCTCGGCTTCAAATCGGCCAACATCGGGACACGATCGCTGACCGTTTGGAAATCGTCCAGCGTGACGGAAACGTCGACACTGCGGGCCATCGCAATCAAATGCAGCACGGCGTTCGTACTGCCGCCGAGTGCCATCACCACAACCATCGCATTTTCGAATGCGGCGCGAGTCATGATATCGCGTGGCTTGAGATCCAATTCCAATAAGTTTCGAATCGCATGACCGGCCGCCTTGCATTCATCAAACTTACCAGGATTCACAGCGGGCAAGGTTGCCGAGTAGGGCAAGGACATGCCGAGTGCTTCGATCGCCGATGCCATTGTATTGGCCGTGTACATACCGCCGCACGCGCCGGCACCTGGGCAACTGTGGCGAACAATATCGCTCCGCTGTTCTTCGGTGATTTGGCCAGCGAGATATTGGCCATAGCATTGAAAGGCGCTGACAATATCGAGCGTTTGATCGCCGACGCGTCCGGGCTTGATCGTGCCGCCATAGACCATGATCGAAGGCCGATTCAATCGTCCCATCGCGATCAAGCATCCCGGCATATTCTTATCACATCCGGGGATCGCAATCAGCGCATCGTACCACTGGGCCCCCATGATCGTTTCGATCGAATCGGCGATCAGGTCGCGACTTTGCAAACTGTAGCTCATCCCTTCGGTGCCCATCGAAATGCCGTCTGAGACACCGATGGTATTGAACCGCATACCGATCAAACCCGCTTCCACGACTCCTTCTTTGACCTTCATCCCCAGGTCGAGCAAATGCATGTTGCAAGTGTTCCCCTCATACCAAACACTGCCGATGCCGACCTGCCCCTTGTTCATGTCTTCGGAAGTCATGCCGGTGCCATACAACATCGCCTGAGATGCGCCCTGGCTTTTGGGTTGCGTGATCCGACGACTGATTTTATTCAGCTCTTGCATCGTTGTTTTGATTTTTGAAAGGAGGGAGAGGAATTACGGTGTACTGGGTGCAGCCGACAAAACGACCTTCAGTTTGATAGCCGTTGGCCAATCTGACAACGGTAGAGGTGAACGAAAGTTGATCTCGCCGGCCTCCGGGTTGCCTTGTGGCCGCCAATGGCGAAACTGACGATGTGGACAAGACGTTCACTCGCGGAAAACAACTCTTTTTATCCTTTTGACCAGGAGACACTGACGTGGCCATCAGCGCAGCCCGAGCTCGACAAATCTGCACCAAAGCGGAACTCGACTTAGTGCTTCAAAGCACGACCAAACAGATTGGCAATTTAGACGCAAAGCAGTTAAAGGCGGCAATCCGGCGAACTCGCACACTACGCGACAAATGGCGTGACCTGGCACATTCCCAGACTCGCGACACGAAAGCGACCAATCCGGACAAACTGGGCGACGCGAACGCCCGCAGTGCCGAGAAGGCGACGCTGTTTGACGAGGCGCTCGCAAGATTCGAAAAACGTTTGACCAAGGTTGACGTCGCTGCGGCGAAAGCTTCGCCCGCGAAGAAGTCAGCTTCGAAAGTAGACCACCGTGCCGATCGCGCCGCGATCCGTGAAACGCTCAACTCCAAGACTGAAACGTTGAACGCATCGACCACAGGTGCAAAGGCAAAGGCAAAGGCAAAGGCGGCGCCGGCAAAAACAACGCCGGTAAAAAAGAAAACGGCGACCAAGTCGTCAGTGGCTGCCAGCCCTTCATCCACCAAAAAGGCATCACCCCAAAAGAAAGCTGCCGCCAAGCCCGCCGCTCGCAAAGCAAAACCAGTTTCGGCAAACGGGCTCGCGGCGGCAGAGATGGCCGCTGGCCAACCGCCCACGGCCAGCGACAAATTGACCGGGGCGGAGCAGAAACGCAACCTGAAGGCGAAAACGAAGGCCAAAGCGTCTGCGGTCGCTCGCAGTGCTGCCCCACGCATTCAAGGACACGTTTCGTCGCAAGGTCGCCGTAACCAAGCGAAGCGAAACGCTCGTTGAAATAGCGTCGAAAATCGGATCGCGATCCGGGCGAATCTGTTTGACTTTAGTGAGGAGTCGACGAAGAATGAAAGTGTTCGATGGGTTGGTCATTCAGTGACGATTCCCGTTCGTCCACCGCTCGTCGAGCGTCGCTTTTCTGGAGACAGTCGAATGAAGATTGAGCTAGCAGGCAACTTTCCGCTCTCGGCATCTGGTCGTGAGTTTGTTACGCAGCAGGCGGAGCGGAAGTTAGGGCGGTTTGAGGGTCGCATCCGCGAGGCCGATATCACGATTGATGATATCAATGGGCCCAAGGGTGGAAACGACGTTCGCTGTTTGATACGCGCCCGGCTCAATCGGTTGCCCGATGTTGTGATCGAAGAAACCGCTGGAACGGTCGGTGCCGCGTTGCACGCTTTAGATCGGGCGGTCCAAGCGGTGACGCGAGCGATCGATAAACGACGTTCATTGCGTCGACGTTCCGATGGTGGCGATGCTCTAACGCCGCGAGTTGCCTAATGCGACTTCATTAAAAAGACGACGATAAAGCGTTGCATGTGATTGAACCATCGCTTCAACACTGAAGTCTTCTTTGATCTTCTGTTTCGCGACCTCGCCCAAACGGCTTGCGAGGTCGCGGTCTTCTAATAAGGTTTGCGTCTTGCGAGCGAAATCGGCTCGGTCGCCGACGGTCACCAATAATCCCGACCGTCCATTTTCGACTAAGTCACGATTGCCCGGAATATCCGAAGCGACAACCGCCACACCCGCTTGCATCGCTTCGATCAACGAATTGCTTTGACCTTCATACTCGCTGCCGATCCAATAGATATCCGCATGCGGCAACAACGATAAAACATCGTCGCGTTGTCCTGCAAATCGCACATGATTGGGGTGCGAAACGTTGTCGCGATGACGTAACAGTTCGCCACTCTGCGGACCATCACCAATGATCACCAACGTTGTATCCTGACGCATCGAAGCCAACAATTCCGCCGACCAGATCAAGTCACGATAACGCTTCTGAGGCCAAAGCCGTCCGACGGCTAGGATCAACCGCCGTGACGGATCGACCTGCAAACGCTTGAAAGCCTCGTCACGAGAAATCTCTTGCGCCTGACGCGGTGGGATTCCATTGGGAATGATCGTAAACCGATCGGCATTGATTCCGTGCGAAACATAAAAGTCACGCACACCCACGCTGTTCGTTGTGATCCCTGAAGCCCGAGCTGCTAAATAGCGATCGATCGCGAATTGAGTTGGCGTCTTCCAAAGGTCGACACAACGCTCGCTGGCAAGCACCACCGGAACCTTTACCGCTCTGGCCGCCCAGCGACCGTACGCGTTGGCAGCGAACAACCAAGTGTGGACAACATCGGGCGCGGCCTGGCCAATCGCCCGCCGCAACCGATAGTACGCCGTCGGATCGGCTCGAAACCGTTTGCCGATCACACGCACCGAAACACCCGCAGCGTCCAAAACCGATCGCATCGGGCCGTCACGCGTCAAGACGATCACCACGGGGTCGATTCCCTGTTGCTTTAAACCAGTCGCCAATAAACACAACTGCTTTTCGGCACCGCCACGATCCAACGAAGGAATCACCAACGCGACTCGCAGGTCGGATGATTTGCGTTGGGACGTTTCGTTCGCAGTATTGGCCATTGAACCCAGACTAATTCGATCGTTTCGTGGCGCCGTCGATCGGTGGCAGCGACAGTCGCTGGGGTGGCGGCACCAATGATTCCAGCAGATGTTTATAATCTTCAACGGTCGATTGATAAGGGCGATGTTGCATCCATTTTCGTCGCAGGCTTCTGGCCCATGCACGGCGGGCCGGCAAATCGATCAGCGCCGCTCGAATCGCAGAACGCATCGAATCGGTATCGTCAGCGGTAAACCAACCGACCGCCTCCTCGGCACCAGCAAAAAACGAACGCGTGTCGGGCGAATCGGCGACCACGATCGGCAGAGCCGCGCCGACGGCCGCCGGCAAAGTTGATTCGAGTGAATCGGTCGCTGACGGCACGACCAACAGATCAGCGACTTGGAACAGGTCGTCGAAATCGACAAACGTCCCTGGCATTGCCACATTCTGGCGAACGCTGTGATGGCGAAAGAAATTGTGCAAGGCATCGCGTTGGCGGCCGTCGCCAACCAGCCAAAATCGCAAATCGGGCCAGATATCGATCAACGGCGGCACCGTGGCGGCCAGCTTCATCATTCCGCCCAGCAGATTCATTTCGCCGCAGGCCATCACAACGTAGCTGTCGTGGTGCAACATCAAGTCACCGTTGACATGCGACAGCGCAGCCCGCGCTCGACGCAGCGAATCGTTGCTGGCCGGTTGATCTTCGCGATGAGCCGCAAGGGCCGTCGGCGGAACTCCGATGTCGATCCGGTGCAGCTTTTTAGCGTTCAATCCCATCGCCAGCAGTTGTCGATGAATCGAAGGCCAGGATACAACAATCGCATCCGCTCGATCCAAGCTCCACCCAATGCGGCGGCCGTTTCGTGTCGCTGGCCAAACCACATGATCCGCTGCCGCACTGGTTCCGCTGTGCAATACCACTGTTCGCAGCGACTTTACCGTCGCCGCGCGCACCATCGCAATCACATCATCATCACAATGAGTGCAAAAGAAGACATCGAATCGGTGGGCGTTCTCGATTAACCATGCTTCCATCAATTTCAGATATCGGCCAACCGACCAAGCACCACGCGGAGCGGCCAGGGGGCGATGGACCACGATTTCGCGGTGCACAATCTGTTCAGGCCATGACGCGGCATAGCGCGGCGTGAGCACTTCGATCGACATACCGGCCCGCGCCAGGGCATCGGCCAGGCGTGCGTCACGACACGCCGCATCGATCGAGAAATGCGGCCAATAATGGCGGCTGATCATCAATACCCGAGTTGGACCGCCCACGAATTTCCCGTCTGATTCAGGCCCACACAGGCCGATTACCCATGAAAGATTAAGTCGCCGGTTGCTTGAACTGCTCGAAATCGCAATCTTCTAACACACCCAAGTAGGGCAGGTTGCGAAAATGGTCTTGAAAATCGAGCCCATAGCCTACCACGAATTCATCCGGAATCTCAAATGCGACGAAATCCGGACGCAGCAAAACATCATGCTGTCGCTGCTTCTGCAGCAAAACGGCAGACCGAACCGACGTTGCCCCCATTTCGCCCACCTCGTCCATCAATCGCTGCAGCGTTCGGCCGGTATCGAAAATATCGTCTACCAACATCACATCGCGACCTTGAACGTCGATCATCATTCGCTTGTCAACTGTCAACTCGCCTGCCTGAGTTCCGCCTCGATAGCTACTGGCCTGGACCACCCCCACCCTCAGCGGCATCGACAACATACGAATTAGGTCTGCAAACAACACCAATGAGCCGGTCATCACGGCCACAATCGTTAACGGTTGGTCTGTGTAGTGATTGTCAATTTCGCGAGCCAAAGGTTCGACACCTTCACGCAACTGGTGTTCAGACAACAACGTTTTCATCAGCGGGCTTTGGTTGAAGATAGCGAGGTGAAGCGGCAAGCAGTGGCAAGTCCCACTTGTCGGCGGAATTTACCGCATGCAGTGGCGTTTGATCAGCGGGGCAAATGACCAGATTTTCCAGTGGCAACCGCCTGCTGACTGCATCCACTTGACGCCTCGCATTGAAAGGTGACCGGAGGTTCAAATTGCGTAAGCTGGGTCGAGCTTGCAGGGTGCTCTCAATTTTCCGTCGCGCTCGTCTGCACGTGGTCGATACCTCAACGTACAGCCCTGATCAGAGGCTGGTAGATCAATCACGCCAGGATTTTCGTACGGATCGTTCATGACCAATTCCCAGCGGTTATCTTCTGTTCGAAGCGCCCTGCGTCAATGGATTTCGGAGCGTCAACCCGATGCAACCGACCTTCATGAAGCGGCCAGTGAAGCGATGCTGATCCGCGACGGCTTTTTTTGCGGCCGACGCTTCCGCTTTGAGAACTATCAAGCGGTCTGGTTTCTCGAAGAAGACGAAGTGAAGATTCGAGACACGGATGGCAACGTACTTGCCATGCTCCGCAGCAACGAGATCGATCAATTAGCGCAAGTTTGGGAAACAACGCCTGTCACCCAACCGTCATCCGACGAAGAAGTTCGCACGCTCTCAATCGCAGCCCATCTCGAGAACAAAGCGAGCGAAAGCGAACGCCGCCGCGCTGCCTAGCGTCGCTGACCGCTCCGCCGGTCAGAAAAAAAGCGTCGCTAACCGCTCCTTAAAAAGGAGCAGATCGTCAGGGCGATCCTCGACAATCTTCCCCACACCGGCTAACCAGCTCAATTCCTGAGCCCCTGAGCCAAACGCCAAGCTTTGGCTTGACGATCAGGACCGATTTCAGAAGTAATCGCCTGCCATGCCTCCGACACGCCCGCCAGTGCCTCAACGGCGGTTTGTTTTCCATCCAGACACGCGATCACGCCTTGATCCAACGCCGCCATGTATCGATCGTAGCCATGCAATCGAATCGTCGGTCGCAGATTCAACGACGAAAGCCTCTGTGTAAGAAAGGTTGCATAATCGCCCGCCATTGAACCGCTCGGCTCGCCGCTAACGTCTGGCTCACGACGAATCGCTGTCATCGGGCCGATAGTCGCACGAATCATTTCGCTCCCTTCGCCCCCGCTAATCCAAATCAAAAAACGTTTCGCAGCAACCGTTTGACGACATCGACTGCTGATCACGGCGAGTGGCGCGTCGGGGTCGGGCAGCACCGGACCGGTAATCGCGACCGCATCCGACGTTTTCTGGTTCATCGGCAAAGCCGTTGCGATCGTGTCACCAATCGACTCCACACGCGGCGGATCGCCGAACGCATCTGGCCAGCCCAAGGCGATCGAAAACCTCCCGCTGGAAACCCCGTTCCAAACCTCGCCCGGTGTCCATCGTGCATTGCCATAGAGCATTGCATTTTGCCGCATCGTTTCCAACGTCATCACATAAGTTTCCTCCGTCAAAACCGGCCGGAAACTCACCCGATCAAACAACCACACCGCCGGCGCCGCATCACTGGCCCGCCACAAAAACATCTTTGCCGCCGCCCCAGCGGCTAGCGGTTCGGCTGCGAGGACGGTATCACCGGCCGCCTGTTTCAACGCTTGCTCGAACTCGCCCCAAGTTTTGGGCAAAACTGATTCGTCGTTCTGGCCCAGTTTCGCGGCGGCATCAGCGCTAACCAACATCGACGGTTGCAAACACCCCAGCGGAACCGCGACCGGAATCCCCGACCACCGCATCAGCGACTCGCCGATCACCGGGAAAAATCGTTTCGCCGCCAGACCTTCGTCGTCAAGCACGTCCTCGCCCAGCGGCATTAGCGACTCGGATTCGTAAACATCCGCCATCACCCCGCAAGGCAAAATCGCAACATCGTTTCGCGACAATGCGGCAACCACGCGACGAGCAAAATCCGACGACGGCTTTAAAGTCGCCTTCTCCGCAACATCTCCATCCTGCGATCCACCCTCACTCAACACACCCAACGCGAGACTTTCGATCGCCAGCGGTTGTTGGGCGATACCGCCCCAGGCCGTTTGGATCGCTTCGCCCCAGGATGCATCGCCACAAATCAACACTCGCAACGGAACATCGGTTCGTACCGCAGGGGCGATCTCGGTCTGGGAACTGGGTTTGCACCCGGCCAAACAAGCGATTCCGCCGGCCGCCGAAGTCAACAAAAAATCACGTCGGAGAAACCGGTTTTCGACTGGCACAGCGAGTTTTCGGGGTCGGAGGAACATGAATCCGGGATAGGCAAACGAGGAAACCTTACGCATGATAAGAGCTTGCGGTTCGTCGGGTTAAGCCCCCTGGCTGACGATCCGCACCCAGACCTTAAAACGTTTTAGCCGCCGCTTTGCACCGTCCTCTCGTCTCCTCCTTCAACTGGCCACCTCCATGACGCACTACCTCGGCATCGATATCGGCACCACTGGCACCAAAACGCTCCTAATCGACGCCGCCGGAAACGTGGTCTGCGAAGCAAACGCTACCTATCCAATGGAACAACCTCGGCCAGGTTGGACCCAGCAGAATCCTGACGATTGGTGGAACGCCACCGTCAAAACGGTTCGTGAGGTGATGGCAAAGTCAAAACTTGCCCCTTCGGACGTCGCCGCAATCGGTCTGTCTGGCCAAATGCACGGTTCGGTCTTCTTAGACAAAAACAATAAGGTTTTGCGCCCCGCATTACTATGGAACGATCAACGCACTGAAGCGGAATGTGCGGAAATCACAACCAAAGCTGGAGGCCGTAAGGCATTGATCCGCCTGGTCGCAAACCCTGCATTAACGGGTTTTCAAGCGCCGAAAATCTTATGGTTGCGCAATCACGAACCCAAGGTTTTTGCCAAGTTGTCAAAAGTCTTATTGCCCAAGGATGACATTCGCCGTCGTATGATCGGCGACTACGTGACCGAGGTCAGCGACGCCAGCGGCACTCTCTTGCTGGACGTGATCAAACGACGCTGGAGCAGCACCTTGCTCAGCAAATTGGACCTTGACGAATCGCTGCTGCCGCGGGTTGTCGAAAGCGAAGACGTCACAGGAACCTTGACATCGGCCGCAGCCGATGAACTGGGATTAACAACCAAATGTAAAGTTGTCGGTGGTGCCGGCGACTGTGCCGCTGGCGCGATCGGCAACGGAGTTGTCCGTGCCGGCTTGCTCAGCACTTCAATCGGCACATCGGGCGTGATGTTCGTTCACAGCGACCAACCCCAGTACGATTCACTCGGCCGATTGCACACCTTCTGCCATGCCGTTCGCGGCAAGTGGCACATGATGGGCGTCAATCTCACCAGCGGCGGGTCGCTGCAATGGTGGGTCGAAAACGTCTTAGCCGCGCACGCGTCCGGCGCCTTGGCCTCATCAGCCGAAAATGCCAAAGCGTTCAAAGCGGCAACCGAAGAAGCGGCTGCTGTGGCCGCTGGCAGCGGTTCCCTTCTGTTCCTGCCATACCTTAACGGCGAACGAACGCCCCACGCCGACCCTCAGGCCCGTGGTGCCTTCGTCGGATTGAATCTCACGCACCAGCGGGGCCACCTGACCCGATCCGTGATGGAAGGCGTCACTTTCGCGCTGCGCGATAGCCTTGACATCATTCAATCGCTCGATGTGCCCGTCAAGGAAATCCGTGCCAGTGGCGGAGGCAGTAAGAACCCGCTCTGGCGACAAATGCAGGCGGATGTGTTTGGCCAAAAGATTACAACTTTAAAGGTCGAACAGGGGCCAGCATACGGAGTCGCATTGTTAGCCGCCGTCGGCGATGGCGCCTATAAGAATATCGAACAAGCTTGCAAGGCGACGATTGAAGTCGCCTCGCATACCGCTCCCGATCGTAAAGCGGCGAAAGTTTATGAGTCGCTCTTCCCGATCTATCGTCAGTTGTACGGAAACCTGAAAGACACCTTTGCAGAACTGGCTCGAGTCTAAAGGACTATCCAGAAAACAAAGAACTCTCCCATAGCGGGGCCGGCGTTTCGCCGCCCTGTTACTACACCCGATTCAATGTTCCCGTAATTCCTGCGAACGAATCGGTTTCGACGCCAAGCCGTTGTAAAATGGTAACGAACAACCTCGACAACGGTAGTTCTTCGACTTCTACCTTACCTTGCCAGCCAGAATCGCTGACAATCCCAGCACCAGCCTGATTGTCCTCGTTGCCCTTGCCAAACTTGAGATAACGCCCATTCGTAAAGCCAAGGTTTTTTCCACCGGCTGAAATAATCGGATAATTTCGCGAGAGATGGAAACTGCTCGACGCCGATCCGTGCATTGCAAACGTATTGTCAAGCATGTTTCCGGCACCGGTCGGTTCGGGCGTATCTCTCAGACGCTGAGTAAAACGAGCGAACTCCTCCGCCTGATAGCGATTGTAAGTCCCTAGATTCTGCCAGCCGTTGGGTTCTTTCACGGCGTGTGTCAAACCGTGTGCACCGCCAAGGCCAACTGCCATCGATAACAGATCGTGAGGCCCTTCGCCATTCTCCCGGCCCAGTTGAAACGTTGCCACGCGAGTCGAATCACTTAGGAAGGCAAGATAAATCAACTCATACATCGTTTGGAAATAAAGTCTTGCCTCCTTCGGCTCCGCGTCAAGATACAGATTGCTCGTATCCACGGTCGGAGTCGGCATATCGATCCATTTTTGGGCCTTCGTCAACTTGACTTCGGTATCGCGTACCGCGTCAAGATACTGCTGCAACACCAATTGGTCTTGCTTGGAAAGCTCTCTGGCAAGGCTGCGCGTATTGGCGATCAACAGGTCCAGTGCACTCTTGCTCCTTGCCAACTGCGCAGCAGCTTCTTTGCCACTGGTCACAAACAGCATATCGAAGATCTCTTTGGGCCTGTTCATCGCCGGAATCGGTCGCCCTTCGCTGTTGAAGGATTGCGTTTGCGCGCCCCGGGGCCCACCGACGCCACCGTTGGTAGACATTACAAGTGAAGAATGACGCGTGTATTCACCCGCGTGTGCCGCATAGACTTGGTCAACAGAAACCGAATTCTTATAAGGGCCGTGACCACCGATTGCTGCACCCGTCAGGTATTGATCGGCGTTGGAATGCCCATGAACGTTACGAGCTGCCGGGTGCGACAGCCCCGAGTAAATCGTAATATCATTCCGCAACGGCTCCAGAACATCCAGCACCTTGGTCAACTGGAAATCTTTCTCGCCACCACGCGGAAACCACGACCAATCGTTCCAAGCCGGATCTGATTTCAGCGGCAAACCGACACCATCAGGATGATAGATGCTGACAAAACGTTTGGGCGTATCATTCGGGCTCGGCCTCTCGCCAGCAAAGGTTTCAAACCAAGGCAACGACAACGCCACGCCAGTACCTTGCAAGAACCGACGACGATTCCATGATTCCGTTTTATGACTCATCATTGTTTCCTGGTTCTTAATTCCTATCCGAAAAGGGGCCTGACCCTTTGGAGGGGAGTCGATTGCATAGGTTTTTTGGCCTCGCCGGAAAGGGTCAGACCCCTTTTCGGATAGGCTTTTAGCGAGAATGAAAGAGGTTGCTGCCGACAATCAAATGAATCAAATCACCAAGCCGGTCGTCTTGGCTGCGAAACTGGCGTGCGATGCTGTCAATCGCCGCTCGATCCGAAAAAGACAGCGTCCGCCCAAGGGAATAGGTAACCATCTTGTCAACCATCGCCCGAGCGAACTGGTCTTGCCGATTGACCAGCAAATAATGCTTAAGGCCATCCATCCCCACCATCTCTTGTTTGTTATAGAGCAGTGCCGTCGCATCAACCGGCTGATCGTTGATCTTTGCACGAAAACTGCCCAGCGCGTCATAGTTCTCAAATGCGATCCCCCAGGGATCGATCTTGGAATGGCACGAACTGCACGCAGGTTTGTTCCGATGGTCAGCGATCCGCTCTTTCAACGTCATCTTCAGGATTTCTGGATCGGTCAGATCCACTTCTGGGACGTTGGGCGGCGGTGGAGGCGGCGGATCCTGCAGGATTCGCTCCAGCATCCAAACGCCTCGCTTTAAAGGATGAGAATCTTTGCCGTCGGAATTCATCGCCAACACTCCGGCAGTCGTCAAGATTCCTCCTCGGTTCACTTTCGGCTCAACCGCAACTTTACGCAAGTGTGGGCCAAAGACATTCGGTATGCGATAATGTTTCGCAAGAATTTCGTTAACGACAACATAATCCGAATGAAGAAAATCGATCACGCTGCGATTGTTTTTCAGCACTTCTTGAAAGAATGCAATCGGTTCTTCCAGCATCGCTTCTTTCAAGGAGACGTCTTTGACATGCGTGACACTGTCAAGGCCATCCAAACCGAGCCATTGCTGAACAAAGTTTTCTGCAAAGCGTCGCGCCCGATCGTCTAACAACATGCGTTCGACTTGAGCGTTTAGTACCTGAGGATCCTTCAATTTCCCCTGCTCGGCAAGCGTTACCAAAGTTTCGTCCGGAATGCTCGACCAGATGAAAAACGACAGACGGTTGGCCAGTTCCAGATCACTGATCGTTTCGGATTTGCCAACGGTATCGCCAGGTATGCTTTCCGCCGCGCGCTGGGTGATGTACAGAAACTCTGGCGAGGCAAGCGCCGTCGCCAATACCTCCAGCATGGCATCTTCGAAAGTTGCAAACTCTGGACGGTACTGTTCAAACAAGGATGCGAACAGCTCAACTTCTTGTCCTGAAACCGGGCGACGCCAGACTCGCCTCAAAAATCGCGATAGCACCTCGCGTCCATAAATCTGCTCGTTACCTTCATTTTCACTTTCATGAAAAATATTCTCGTGTGATCTCGGCGGCCACTGCTCATAAAAGGGAGCGGTGATTTCGATATGATCGATATAAACGAGGTTAGGATCGTCTTGGCTGCTGCCATTTGAAACATTACGAATCGACAAAAACTCATCACGTCTTGGAAATTGGGTCGCTAGCTTGCGAAATGGGTTACGCTGAATGTCCTGCAGCGGAATATCGAAATGGATCGTTTCCGGTGATTCGATCGACGCCGTCACAGGAATATCACGCTGACTGATAATCTGCGAAAAGTTCGCGTTGTTGCTGGTGTGTGCACTGAAAATTAATCGCAGACTGGTGTATCGCTCCGGAGAAACCGAGGTTCGCCCCGCACGAATACTGACCCGCATAACACCTTCATCGGGAAGGAAGCGATCAAGGTTCCATTTCACTTCCTTCGACCCCGGCAAAACAAGCACCACCGGTGAAATTTCGGTCGGCACACCCAAAACAGCATCGCTCGTCGGTTGCACAGATCCATCGTTGAAGGGCACTCCTTGCTCCGTATCACGATTCAATAAAACCTGACCACGTCGCTGCTTGTCGTAGTTCTCGTCAGTCTTGTCGAAAACCTTCGCATTAGCCGTTGCGGTAACGCGAGCCATCGCTTCTTCCAATGAGATCACATAAGTGACAACCGCAGGACGCTCATGCCCCACGGCCGCTCGCTTCAGCGCGGCAAGACCAAGTTCACGGTAACGCTCAAATTGCATCGCCGACATTTGCAACAGTTCGGAACTGTTTTTAAAACCTTCGTCGGATACGGATTCCGGCGGCAAGCGGTTTGCAAAGTCGAAAGGTAACCCCAACAGGTCTTGGATCGCGTTGTTAAACTCATACTTTGTCATCCGCCGAAACGACGAGTTTTCGGACTGGTGGCGTCGCACAATCGAGGCCTTGTTCATTTCATCGCCAAGCCAATCGACGATGCCATCGCGTTGAATATCGGAAATTGCGAAATCGGGCTCGTCTTGTGGCGGCATCTCGGCATTGCTCACAACGCTGTAAACCTCACGCCACCGCTCGACGTCACCACCGCTTAACAAGTCGGGGTCCAATTGATCAATTCGCAAAGAGCCTTCGGTCCTTTCAGGACCATGACACGCTAAGCAACGGCTGTTCAGGATAGGTTCGATCACGTTTCGATAATGCGAAACATTTGCAACGGGAATCTCGACGGAGGTTTTCGAAACTGCTGATGGTTCTTTCAAGAACCTGGAATTCGATCGGCCAATTTGGCGTGCCGCATCAAGCGTCGTGGCCTTGAGGTCGGGCTCTGCCGCAGACGCCCAGCGAACGCAGACGAGCATGAGTACGATCATGAATCGCAACGCATTCACTTGGGCAACCATCCTTTTGGCTATAGCAATCAGGCAGGTATTTGTTGGTCGACACAGCCGTGTCGAAGGTGGGAGCCCTGTCGTGCGGCTACAAGGCTAGAGTAAATTGTAGCCGAAAAGTGGCCGGTTAGGGGATATCATTCACGCGACTTTTAAGAAAACATCGGTGCATGGCTGCTTTGCGGCCGTTTCGAGATCGGTGCACGTTCAGCCACACGCCTGGCGTGGGCGATCATCAAGAGGATCATTCGTTGCAAAGGATTGAATTGCGAGACGGCGGCATCCTGCTTTACGATGCCAGTTTTCTCTCGGCGGACGAAGCAGATCGAAGCTTTGCTGAACTGCGGGATCAGGTTTCGTGGGAGCAGAAGCCAGCCTTTTTTGGACACATGCAGCCCCGTTTGACAGCTTCTTTTGGTGATACCGGAACCACCTATCGTTACTCGGGCACTGTGAACATTGCGAGAACTTGGACACCGCTGCTGGTCGAATTGAAGAAAAAAATCGAGGCCGTGCTGGGAACGTATAACTATTGCCTGCTAAACCGTTACCGTTCCGGTGCTGACAGCGTCGGGTGGCATGCGGACAACGAGCCAGAGATGGGCGATGTGATCGGCTCACTTTCTCTCGGCGCGACACGGACGTTTCAAATCCGACACAATATTACCAAGGAAACGCAAAGCATGATCGCCCGCAACGGCTCTCTGATCATCATGGCAGGAACCATGCAACAATTTTGGAAACACACGATACCCAAAACGACTAAACCCGTTGGTGAACGAATCAATTTGACGTTTCGACACATTCGATCGAAGGAATAGCAAGTATGCGAAGCAATTTCTTTATCTACTTGTTTTGCGTGATGTTCAGCGGTGTCAATTTTGCAGAAGCCGACGATGCGCCGCAATTAAAAATCACAACCAAGCGTGAAAATGATCGAGTGGAAATCAAACATGAAAAAGAGCACACATGCGTTTCGTTCCGCAGCCCTTCGGGGATCAGCCATGCAATAATCCAACGTACGGATCAAAACTGGCCAACTCGAATGACAGTTCGATTGCATCTGCGCGGTCTGGAGAGTTTAAAAATCGGTAACGGAACAACGACGATCTCCGCCGCTGTGACAAGCCATGCCAAAGATCAACCCGTACGAATTTGGTTGAACGATCTTGAGGACCAGACACTGCGGCCCAAAGATCGATACTTTCTATCGATCCGCAAGCAACAAGCCTCGGTCGATTCGAAAGGCCCCGCAATCGATTACTTCGACGTCGAATTGCCCACCGCTCTGTTCGATGGCAACCCGCCAACGATTCGAATTGATTGGATTGATTTTTATCGCTAACGTTTAATCCGGTTGGTCCGCAGCCATGTACTTCAAGCCAACTGATTGATTTGGCATGGCTACGCGAGCGCTGCCATTGCATCCTTTCCCTTTTTCGCATTGGCCGCTGGCAGATAGCAACCCACCGCCGGGCAACCCTTGAATACCGAGCGAACAATCAAATGGGTATCTGCCAAGCAGTTTGAAATCCGAATCGGTTACCAACAAAATCGCCGGCTTTCCATAACAACCAAACCACCATCGGCCGTGGGCAAATGTCGCGGATTGAATACCAAGGTGCGTGTGTCCACTTTCGACAATATGCTTTT
Source organism: Planctomycetaceae bacterium (assembly GCA_003506095.1). GTDB lineage: Bacteria > Planctomycetota > Planctomycetia > Pirellulales > Pirellulaceae > UBA6163. The sequence goes on from DNWZ01000368.1 coordinate 25,327, forward strand.
TCACAAACTTAAAATGATCGTCGTATTGGTAGACATAGTTTTGCTGGATCCCTTCGGGCAAGCCGCCAACAACGTAAAACGCACCGTCACGATAACCGATACCACCTGCACCATGGAAGACTTCTTGGATTTCATGCCGAGCGATTTCAGCTAACGAATTCGCATCGTAGACATAAATCCATGAATCCGCTTTACCTTTGGGGTCATTAAACTTACCAAGATTCACGGCGACATAAACCTTGCCGTCGTGAAAACACAAATCGCCGTGATGATCCGCTACCGGAATCTGTTTTTCAAGCTTGCCACTGAGATCGGTTTTCGCAAGCGTTGTGGTAAAGCTCCAGTAGATCGATGTATCATCAATACAAATACCCTGTAAATGATGAGCATAAGTGCCGTCGCAAACGATCTCGCGCGGTTGCAGCCAGTGTTTGATCGCCAGTAGGGATTTCGGATGGTCTGTATAAATCTTATCCACACCGATTCGGATCAATTCGACCATTCTCGCCGGGTCATTAACGGTCCAAGCTCCAGCTTCTAGCCCGGCCGCTTTGATCTTTCGGATCTTTTCATCAGTGATGCCACCTTCCTGGATGACCAACGAGCCGAAGCCGACTCGCTTGGCGGTTACTATATCCGCGTCGATATCCGTGTCGCTGCCGCGGTCCCAGAAGACGGGTATTTCTGGGGCAAGTCGCTTGACTTCGGACATCAGTGATAAATCGCTATCGTTGAATCCAACGGATTGCTCCGCGTTCATCCGCTTCACCAAGCCAACCGCATCGGCCACACAATCCATCTTGGGTTGGATGGATAGCCGAGTCTTTTCTTGCCGCATGATCAAACGAAGCACATCCTCCAGCAATGCAATCCGCTCTGCAGGGCACTGTTGCAACGACTTCCCTGTTCGGTTGCGAAAATCGGTGGCGACGTCGACTGTTAAAAGCTCTTCATAGCTTGAATCAATGACATTTAGGTTCTTGTCGCCAGTACGTTTTGTCGTTGTGTCATGGATCACGACCAACTTACCATCTTTGGTTCGAAAAAGATCGAGTTCGATCCAGTCGACCCCAGATTCGATACCGCTTTTGAAGGCAGGCAATGTGTTTTCAGGAAAATCGCCGGAATTCCCTCGATGCGCCGTCACCCCGTTTTTCAGAAATCGATTCGGCTCATCGCCAGCAAATGCAAACGATCCAACGGCAACCGAAACCAGCAGAAACAAGTGATTAACATTCATTGAAAATTATAGTCAATTGCGGAGATTCAATGCCGGTATCGCTGCGGCACAATTGGCAACATAATGGATGCGCTCGGCCTGTGCCACCGACGACCGGGGCGAGTGTGAAACCAGATGGAGGGATTGTAGGATGAGCAGAACGATCGCGATCGGTGACATACACGGTTGTTCAACCGCATTGAAGTCGTTGATTGACGTGATAGCCCCGCAGCCGGACGATTTGGTCGTGCCGCTGGGCGACTACGTCGATCGGGGGATCGACTCCAAGGGGGTGCTCGATTATTTGATCAAGCTGAAAGATCGCTGCCGATTGATTCCCATTTTGGGAAATCACGATGAAATGATGTTGCAAGCAAAAAACGGTCGGCAAGACTTCCAGTTCTGGTTAAACTGCGGCGGTGACACGGCGTTGGATTCCTACGGTTCGACCAGCCAACTTAATTTGATCCCGTCATCCCATTTCGAATTTTTGAAATCATGCCAAACCTACTTCGAGACGGAAACTCATTGTTTTGTGCACGCGAATTACAAACCTGATGTTCCGATCGACAAGTTGGACGATCATACACTCCGATGGTTATCGCTGCGTGACTACGTGCCTCCGACACGTCACTGTTCTGGAAAAACATTCGTGGTGGGACATACCCCACAATCTCAAATACTTGATATAGGTTTTCTGGCCTGTTTGGATACGGGTGTTTGTGACGGCGGGTGGCTGACGGCACTTGAGGTTCATTCCGGCCAGGTTTGGCAAGTCAACGAGGCGGGTAAGGTTCGGGTGCAATAGCTTGACTGGCATCCTTGTTGCCGGATTGATCGGCTGTGGATTTCGTTAGCAATTCGTTTATTCGCAACCATGCGATATCATCCGCAACCTGCTCGCGCAGGATGTAGTATCGAGTATCGGTGCCGGACACGATCGCCAGATAGTTGCTGCCTACTTCAACCTTCGTTATTTCGGAATGACTGAAAATTGTCCCCCACTCATTATGGCAAATTGCAACTTCAGAATCGGAAACCCAACCATACTGGTACCAACTGCGTTGCATCGTACCATACAAGAATTGTCGCCATGTTTGGTAGCAAGAGTATCCGCAGATGAGAGCTGAAATGGTCGCTGCCCAGAATATGAAGTTTCGATCGCTGATAAAGAAAACGACAACAGCAAGCGTAACCAAAGTAATGATTGTTTCCCCAATCGCCTTTTCCTTCATCTCCCGCGATAAACTTAGGGGCTCCTGCACTGAACAATAGCCTTTGAAGAGAATGCCACCCTTTGGCGGTTCGGTGGCGCTCGCCCAAAGATTAGCGATCGGGTTGGGGTCGGTGGGTATCGACCTCGCTGCGTTCTTTCGCCATATCGCGAGCAGATTTTCGGCTTGCGCCGGGCTGTACGATTCAAATATTCGCTCTGTAAACGCGAGATAGCGGTAGGGGCTTCCCGGCAGTGGAACCCGAATACCAACTTTTGAGACGTTGGCGGCTGAAAGCCCCGTTGGACCTATCCAATGTTGCCGAACGCCATCGTGTGTCAACAGTCCATCACGATTAAACTCGCCTCGCGCTACTCCGATTAAATCAGGAAAGCGGGAAAGATACTTGCGACTTCGCCAACCCGTTCTCATTGCGGCGATGCACAAGCCGGCAACAACCATCGTTGTGCCAGAAACCGACATTATAACAAATGTTTCTAAAATTAATCCATCTACTGCAAGCTTGATCGCAGCGATTAGAATGGAGCCGACCAGAACCGGCATAAGCACGAGCAGCAAAACCGCTTGTAGCCACCAAAGAAATTGCCTGTTGGGAAGCAAACGCTGGTAATCTTGACGTTTGATCACACCATCAAACAAACTGCGATCCGAAGAAGTCCGGCTAACGTCTTCAAGCGTATCCAGTGGGATCGTTGGCTGATAAGGATTGATTGTCATGCGTAGGGTCTAAAAAGCCTGTGACCATTTCGGTTCGCATTCTATGGCATGTCGCAAGGTGTGGCAAAGATGAGCGGCTCGGATCGAGAGTTCGGGAACGCGATTAAATCGGATCGGCGGAGCGATCCGCTGCATCGGCGCCGCCCTGGTTGAAGCGGTCAAAGTTGCTTAAAGTGGCTGCGCATTAGCGACGGCGCGCGAGACGCGAGTGGTCTCCGTTTTTGCGTTTCGGTCGCCTTCAATCTTGATTACACGCGTTTTTTGGAGAGTTCAGAATGAGTCGCTCGGTCCTGATCAGCGGTTTTTCAGACGAAGCGGCCAATGAGAAGTTGGCTGTTCAGCAGTATGTCGCCTTCGCTGCGCTGGGGCTGAGGTACCACTCCTTGCGTTTCGTCGACGCGGGTAACGGCATCAAGAACGTGATGCTGCTGGATGATGCGGAAATTGAAACGCTGAAGAAGATGCAGAGCGATTACGGGCTGAAGGTCAGCAGCATTGGTTCGCCGATCGGCAAAGTCAAACTGCGAGACATCGACGACGGCACCACAAATCGTTATGTCCCGTTTGCCGATTATTTGGCCAAGGACGTCGAGCGAGCTTGCGAATTGGCTTTGGCGTTTAACTGCAAATTGCTTCGAGGATTCGCGTTTTACCACCCCAAAGGGACTGACCCCAAGCTGCATCTCGACCAGGTCTGTGACCAGCTCGGCCAAATAGCGCAAGCTTGTGATCGCCACGGACTGACGTTCGGGCTGGAGGTCGAAGCGAACTTGGTCGGTCAGAATGGCGACCTATTGGCCGAGATCCACTCTCGTGTGAATCATCCAGCAATGTTAACGATCTTTGATGCCGCGAACATCGTTACACAGGGCTTCACCGCTGACGAAGTTTACGCACAGTATTTGGCGATGAAGCCGAGCCTCGGTTGGATGCACATCAAGGATTATCACGATCCGTCGCCACGAGGTCGGATCGATCATGTCGACGAAGCGTCGCTAAACAACTTCGTTCCCGCTGACATGGGCGACAGCGGCCACGAGGCGATCTTGCGTGACTTTGCAGATTACATTCCTGAGGTTGAGTCGAGAATGGCCGCCCGTGGTGTCGAAGGGGTATTCCTCGACCTGGAACCGCACGTCAAAGGTGGTGGGCAATTCGGTGGATTCAGCGGTCCCGATGGCTTCGGTGTCGCAACCCGCGGCCTTTGCAAGGTGCTGGATTATGTCGGCATCGACTATGACTTGCGGTCGTATCGCGACTTGAAATAACACTCGCAACCGCCGCACTTTTATCTTTAGGCGACGTCTCGGTTCGGATCAGCTTTTGTTGATCGCGGAACCGAAAACGCGCCTCGTGTCCGATTGGCATAGCCAACCAATGCCAACATCACCGGCACTTCGACCAAAACGCCGACGATGGTCGCTAAAACCACTGGCGATGACGCTCCGAAAAGGGTGATCGCCACAGCCACGGACAGCTCAAAGAAGTTCGATGCGCCGATCATCCCCGCCGGTGCTGCAATGTCGTGATTGCAATGCAGCTTGTAACAAACGCCGTAGGCGAGAAAAAAAATCAGCACGGTTTGAATCACCAAGGGAACGGCGATCAAACCAATGTGCAGCGGATTGCTGATGATCACTTCACCCTGAAACGAGAATATCAAAACCAGCGTCAGCAAAAGCCCCGCGATCGTGATGTTATTGAACTTGGGGATGAATACGTTTTGAAAGTATTCAATCCCTCGAGCACGAATCACTGCGGTTCGCGTCAATATGCCGCCTGCTAACGGAACCACGACGAACAAGACGACCGAAATCAACAGCGTCTCCCAGGGAATCGTAATCCCGCCGATTCCGAGCAAAAATGCGACAATGGGCGTAAAAGCGACCAGGATAATCAAGTCGTTGGTTGCAACTTGCACAACCGTATAGGCGGCGTTACCTCGAGTTAAATGGCTCCAAACAAACACCATCGCTGTGCATGGCGCTGCGCCCAGCAACACGGCGCCGGCAAGGTAGGCTTTTGCCAAATCCGGTGAGATCCAAGGTTTGAAAACCACATAGAAAAAAAATGCGGCGATCGCAAACATCGTGAAGGGCTTGATCAACCAATTGACGATCCAGGTGACCAGCAAGCCCTTAGGATTTTTGCCAACGTCTTTGACGCTGGCAAAATCAACTTTCATCATCATCGGGTAAATCATCAGCCAGATTAAAACCGCGATCGGTATCGAAACCTTGGCGTACTCAAACTTGGCCAAGAAGTCGGGTATCGCAGGGGCAAATCTTCCGATCAAGACACCGATGATCATGCACAGCACAACCCAGTAGGTCAGATTCTTTTCGAAGAAGCTGATCGAAGGCGACTGTTTGTGATCCATTGAAAACTAGATGTTGGGGGTGCGGCGTTTGGGACGGCATTGTTCGATGGCTTTTGCGAGCGATCGAAACGCGTCGATTAAATGTTTGTAGCGAACTGTATAAAAAACCGTACGCCCTTCTTTTAAGGACGACAGCACTCCGGCTTTTTCAAGCGCAGACAGGTGGCGTGATACAACCGACAGGTCGACCGCACAGCACTGAGTCAATTCGGTAACCGAGCACGGGCGACCGCATTTTGCGAGGCAAGAAAGCAGTTTTAATCGTGTCGGGTCTCCGAGCGCTTTGAAGAGCTCGGCGTCGAGCAGTTCATCCATCGGGCCGCAACATTTCGCGGCTTCCTGCGGATTCATCGGCGTTATCCTTTGTATATTTGCGTCAGCGTGCAAGTTTAGTGTTCTTTTCGACGGGCCGTCAAGGTGCTACATTCCGCCTCACAGGCTTTCATCGATTCGCTGTGAAGTTATGTGGAACAAGGTTCCAGGCCGCTCTCTGATTCTGTGAAATCGTCAGCCTGAATAGCTGTGCCGCCCGATTCTTTCATATTCGAAATCATCGCTTCGAAACTCCGTGCGACTGACGAAGCTTTTCCCGAACTAAAAATGACTGATGGATTACAACATGATGAACCGACCCTCCGTCGCACCGCGTTCGTTTTATCCGCAACTGCAACAGTACCTCAATGCGATCGTGTTGACTTTCGATGCGATTCCGAGCGAACGCAAGGATGATCTTGCGAAGGTAGCGGATTATGTTCGCGGTCGGTTTGCCGATTCGCAACCAGCAAAACTGACGTTTATCTGTACACACAATTCGCGTCGCAGTCACTTGGCACAGGTTTGGGCGCAGGTCGCAGCGGAGTTTTATGGTTTGATAAGCGTGGAAACCTTTTCGGGCGGAACCGAAGCGACGGCGCTGAATCCGCGGGCAGTCGCCGCGATGCAGCGTGCGGGACTGAAGATCACCGTTGAAGACATGCATGCAGACAATCCTAGGTATTCTGTTTCAACCTCCGATACTGCATCGCCTCAGATCTGTTTTTCAAAAGTTTTCGACGGGCCACCGAATCCGAACACAAAGTATTGTGCCGTGATGACGTGTTCACAAGCAGATGATGCTTGTCCGGTGGTCATGGGATGCGACTTGAGAATGCCGATTCGTTATGAGGATCCCAAGGTTGCCGATGACACGGTTTACGAAGCGGAACGCTATGACGAACGTTGCAAGCAGATTTGTTGTGAAATGCTCTATTTGATGTCGCTGGTTTGAACGCGGTTTCGACCCGCTTCCAAAGGGCCAGCCCGATTTTCGGATCGGCTAATGGATGTGCGACTTGCCGCTGGAACCATTGTCACCGCTGGAACCATTGCCGGCTTCGAAGCGTCTGACGCAAAGCGACTTCGTGGCGGGCAGAAAAGCCGGGTAGACTGCGCAATTTGAATTATTTGCCCCAGCGACTAAACTTATGACTTATGATACCTTACGGGGACTGTCGTCCGCCCAAACGCGGCTGACCGGTTAATCCTCAAAGCGTAGTGAACGGTTGGCGACATGTGTAACGACGTCGGAATTGACGCCGCGAGTGTCGCGACTAGACTGGTTATTGGTTGTCCACCGTGAACGGCTTCTTGAAATGCATTATCAACCGCTAGGCCGCACTTAGTGATGTCTTTTCTTGCATTAACGCCATCGGTCGTCACCATTTGGGTGATTGCGTTTGCGATCGGAATCGCCGTCGCCTTTGCGATGCGTGCGTTCTCGCACAAAATCGGATTGGTCGACCTTCCTGATCCGACGCGAAAGCTCCATCGAGGCAATATTTCGCTTGGCGGTGGTTTGTCAGTCCTAGTCACAACTGGACTGGCGTATATAGCGGCGGATTTCTTGATTTCGCCAAGTGCTGGTTGGAACGTCTTCATTTGGTCGAATCGTTGGACAACGCTCGCGATTGCTAGTGTGATGATCACCCTGTTGGGTGTCGTCGATGACTATCGACCGCTGAGCGGAAAGTCGAAGCTGTTGGGCCAAGTCGCGATCACCGGATTCCTTGCGTTTAACTGGCACCCGTCTGGACTCATCACGCTTTTCGATTGGTCGATCGACATCGGAACGATCTCCGGGCTGCTGCTGATGTTTTGGTTGTTGATTGCGATCAATTCGGTGAACCTGATCGACGGGGCGGATGGGGTGACGGGCAGCTTTGGTTCGATCGCGTCGCTCGGGATCGCTACCGTTGCATTGATAAACGGAAACCAGATGGTCTGCATCGTGGCTGTTGCACTGTCGGCAGCTCTCGCAGCTTTCCTCTGCTTCAATCGCCCGCCTGCATCGATATTCCTTGGCGATGCCGGCAGCATGTTGGTCGGCTTTTTACTCGGGATTCTTTCCTGCATCGCAGTTTCGGACCCTGGAACGCCGCAAAATATTCTGATCCCAATCGCTCTGCTGGGGTTGCCGCTGATCGATTCGACCGCAGCGGTCCTGCGGCGAGTGTTAACGGGTCGCAGTATTCTCATGGGCGACCGTGGCCATCTGCACCATCTTGTTGCCGCCCACCTGTCAAACCGTGGCCTTTCACCGCAATGGATGATCCCAATCATTGGTGGACTGACACTTTGCACAACCATCGGCGCGGCGATTGGCACGTTCTTTTCCAGCGGGCTGCTCGCTTTGGCTTCTGTTGGCCTTTTAATCGCGGTTCTGCTGTCGCTGCGAATCTTTGGACGTGCCGAAGCCAATCTGCTGTACGCTCAAACCCGACGCTTAGGCAGTCGATTGCTCAGCCCGATTCGGCGGTCCGCCTGCGTCACACACAACAGCGGCGTGGCCCTGCAGGGGAATCGCCAATGGGATCACGTTTGGCAGCCGCTTGTGGAGTTTGCCGAGGTCAACGGACTTTGGCGATTGCGGCTGGACCTCAACATGCCTTGGCTGCACGAAGGGTATCATGGATCGTGGAGCCGAGGTCAAATGCCCGATGCTAACCAACAATGGTCCGTTAAGCTGCCAATCGTTTGCCGTGAACGCGTTGTTGGCCGATTGGACTTGGTCGGCAAAATCGAAGGGACCAGCCAAATCGAATCGCTTGAGGCGTTTTCGTTTCTGATCGCGGAGTTGCAGCCCGAGATGGAGCAGCTCGTTTGTTCCTTGGACGACAGCAACCTGTTTCCAGCGACAGCACGGGTCAGCGGCATATTGCGATCTAGTCGACCGCCAGGCCTTCGCACGGCAACCGCTGGCTCCTAATTGGCTGTCGATTATCGATCTTCCTTGGCTCGATTGTCGTAATGGGCCTGCTTTGCGTTGCTGATCACGGTCAAGAAATGCCGCACCGCCGGTTGCGCACGTTCAATCAGTCGTACCCGATCGTCTGCACCTGCGCGACTGACCCAGCCTTGCGACAATTCGATATTCAGTGTCGCAGGGGCGAAATGATCTTTCGGGTCGGAAAACGTAACTGTCGCGAAACGCGTTTCGGGCGATCGCAGCGTCTGAACCGACGAATCGGTTCGACTTTGCCAGTCGTAATGTCGCTCGTCCAAAAGTGCGTGCCGCAGGTGGCCCAGTCCCGGTGTGCCAGTCAAATCGATCGTTTTCGCTTGGGCACCATCGACCTGTCCAAGCGGTTCCAACTGCAACGTCACGCTAGGCAAAATCTGAATCGCCAGAATCGCATCGGCCCCCAGAAACGCCATGGTTTTCTCAAGCTGGGTTCGCCGTGCGTAGATGCTCGCCACGGCACCAATGACGCCCAAAATCATGATCGCCACGCCCGCCAAAACGGCTCGCCGCGTGATCGGGATCTTGGGATGATCGACCCAGCCTTCGGGCAACGGTTTCGTCGATGAGGCAGTCGATACGGTTTGTGAGGACATTACTTTTTTGAATTGGGGTTAAAAACGGGGCACCGCTTCGCGGATTGGCACTTCTTTGGTAGTTTCGACGCTCGCCAACCCTTTGAAAGGATATCAAACGTGCAAGACTCGACTTTGACTAGTGATCATTCTACGCCCGTGTCCGAGATTTTGGTCGATCTGGGCCAGCGAAGCTACCCGATCCGTTTGATGTGTAACCAATGGGACTCGATCGCCAAACAGATTGCCGACGTATTGGGCGATGTGACGCACACGTTGGTGGTCTGTGACGAGTCGATCATGTCGAAGTGGGCCGAACCGCTGGCCGAGCGTTTGGGCCAGTTGTATCGTTGTGACTTAGCCACAATCGCCAGCGGTGAAACGAGCAAGTCGATCGATATGGTCGGCAAATTGTGGGACTGGATGCTGGCCAGTGGTGCGGACCGGCGGACGGTTTTGATCGCCGTCGGCGGGGGAGTGGTCGGCGATTTGGCCGGTTTTGCCGCTGCGTCCTACACGCGCGGCATCCGTCTGGTGCAGATACCGACGACTTTGCTGTCAATGGTCGACAGCAGCGTCGGCGGGAAGACCGGCATTAACCTCAGCGGCGGCAAGAACATGGTCGGCGCGTTTTGGCAACCGTCGCTGGTGCTGGTCGATACCGTAACGCTGTCGACTCTGGACGACCGAACGTATTTGAGCGGTCTGGCCGAAGTGATCAAATATGGCGTGATCGAAGACGCCTCGTTTTTCTCTTGGTTGGAAGATAACGCGGATGCTTTGGTGGCCCGTTCACCTGCGGCGGTCCGTTACGCGATCGCTCGAAGTTGCCAGATCAAGGCTGCGGTTGTCGCTGATGATGAGCGGGAAACCTCTGGTCGCCGAGCGATCCTGAATTATGGCCACACGTTCGCTCACGCGATCGAAGCGACTGCGGGTTATGNNGGTCGTGTCGACCAAAACTTTCTCAATCGCCAGGATGATTTGATTCGTCGATGCGGGTTGCCCGTTCGCTGGGCCGAGGCTGATCCGGCAGCGATGCTGCCGATTATGAAAACGGATAAAAAGGTCGCTCATGCGGCGCTTCGGTTCGTCTTGCCAACGCGCATCGGGCACGTGGAATTGGTGGCGTGCAGTACTCAGTCGTTGATCGAAGATGCGATTGTTATGTGTCGAAAAGATTATGTTTGAAGTCGGGACTACGAGCGGTGGGACGAAGGCTAAAAGTGCTGGGCGATTTTCTTTTTTAAGAACTCGACACTTCGCCGCAATTGTTCAATCCCATCGACGCCGTCTTCGATGCTGA